>NZ_JBHVCT010000075.1:0-31329 GCF_042803195.1 Streptomyces sp. NPDC057428 | reverse complement strand
CTCTATCAGACTCTTTCGTGTCCGATTCCCGGTCGAAGCGGGTTACTACTTGTTCCGCTTTCCAGTTCTTCGCTTTCGCGTTTCCCTTTCCGGCGGTTCCAACTTTACCAGACTCTTTTTCGTTCCGTTTCCGGTCCGAATTTGATTCCGGCGACCTGTGGAGTGGCCTTTGCCTTTCGGCTGACTCGACTTTATCAGAAGCAATTCGACCAAGTGAATCGGCCTGTTTGCCAGAGAGAGAAGAATCGATCGGCTCTGCGGGGACGTCGTCCCCTTCACGAGCGAGATGAACCTTAACCGTCGCAGGCGAGCCTGTCCAGCTCCTTGCAACCGTTCAAATCTACCTCCCCACGCCGACCGTGTCAACGGTTTTTTGTGGGCGAAGAGGAGACTAGCAGGCCAACGCCCTGTCACGCACATCGCCCGTCAGGCAGCCGAGGGGAGTTCGGCGCTTCGTTCGCCGGCATCGAGATCTCCGATGTCACCCGCGCGAGCCGCCCGTCCTCCGAGTACGTAGACATAGACGAGGAAGGCGCCCTCGGCCACGACGCCGATGGTGATACGGGCCCAGGTCGGAAGGTCCGACGGGGTGACGAAGCCTTCGATGGCCCCGGAGACGAACAGGACCAGCGCCAGCCCGATGGCCATGCCGAGCGCGGCCCTGCCTTGCTGGGCGAGAGCCGTACGCCGTGTGAAGGGGCCCGGGTCGATCACGGTCCAGCCGAGACGGAGTCCGGTACCGGCTGCCACGAACACGGCTGTGAGTTCGAGCAGCCCGTGCGGCAGCACGAGCCCCAGGAAGGTGTCCAGCCTGCCGACGGAGGACATCAGGCCGATACCTACGCCGAGGTTGAGCACGTTGACGAAGAGGATCCAGATGACCGGTACGCAGAGAAAGGCGCCCAGCACGAGACACATCGCCGCGGCCTGGGCGTTGTTCGTCCAGACCTGGGCGGCGAACGAAGCTGCGGGATGGCTGGAGTAGTAAGTCTCGTACTCCCCGCCGGGGCGCGTCAGCGCGCGCAGGTCCTCGGGTGCGGCTATCGCCGACTGAACCTCCGGGTGGGTGCCGATCCACCAGCCGATGACCGCTGCGAGCAGTGTGGAGAGCACGGCTGTCGGGATCCACCACTGCCTCGACCGGTAGACGGCGGCAGGAAAGCCCGCGGTCAGGAACCGGGCGGCGTCCCGCCACGAAGCCCGGCGCGTGCCCGTGACCGTGGAGCGGGCGCGGGCCACGAGCTGGGTGAGCCGCGCGGTCAGCATCGGATCCGGCGCGCTCGATCGGATCAGGGACAGGTGGGTCGCCGTGCGCTGGTAGAGGAGGACGAGTTCGTCCGCTTCCGCCCCCGTCAGGCTGCGCCCCCGGTGCAGAAGGTGGTCCAGGCGGTCCCACTCGGTTCGGTGGGTGGATACGAAGACGTCGAGGTCCATGGTCGGCTTCTGCTCCATGCATGGGTGCGTACGGTCCGTACTGCGGCGGCGCGTTGCGGGTCAGCTTGGCAGACTGTGGTCCCGAGGGGCAGGGAAGGGCGGCGAGGGGTGGGTGGCGATGAACGAGCTCGTGACCGGGGACGCGGTCGTACTGGGGTTGCAGCCGGCGAGGCTGCCGAGCCGGGCGCTGGCGATCGCCATCGATCTCGCGGTACTCCTGACGGTTTTCGTCCTGCTGTCCGTCGGTCTGGCCGTGGCGACCGTGACGCTCGACGAGGCGGCGACCGCCGCGATAGGCGTCGCCACGTTCCTTCTGGTGCTGGTGGGCGGGCCCATCGCGGTCGAGACCCTCAGCCAGGGCCGTTCCCTCGGGAAACTCGCCTGCGGACTTCGCGTCGTGCGGGACGACGGCGGACCGATCCGCTTCCGGCACGCTCTGGTGCGAGGCTCCATGGGCGTGGTCGAGATCCTGGGTACGTTCGGCGTCGTGGCCTGCATCTCGTCACTGGTGTCAGCTCGTGGCCGACGGCTCGGTGACGTGTTCGGCGGAACTCTCGTGGTACGTGAGCGGGTGTCGGCCGCCCGCACGCTCGCCGTGCCCCCGCCACCGCCCTGGCTGATGGGCCGCTTCCAGCAGGTCGACCTGTCCACAGTTCCCGACGGCCTATGGCTTGCGATACGGCAGTACCTGACCCGCATGCGTCAACTGGACGCCGCCGTGCGGTGGTCGATGGCCGAACGTCTCTCGTCGGACCTCGCCGCGCTGACCGGCACCCCGGTGCCGCAGGGAGTTCCCGCGGCGGCCTATCTGGCCGCCGTGGTGCACGAGCGTCAGACACGTGACGCCCGTCGGCTGAGTGCCGCCGCGAACCGCACCGCGCGGGGGCGTGCCCAGGAATCCCCCTTGGCTGCACCCCTGTTCAAACCTGCGCACATGCCCGGACACCTCAACACGAGCGCGCCCGGTGACGCACCGGTGAGCGCCCACCGGACCCTGCCGGACGCAGGTCAGCCGGAGACCCACCGCGAGGGTGATACGCCGACGGCACGCGTCGAGGGCACGCAGGGGCAGCCGAGGACGGGCTTCGCCCCTCCGGCCTGAACCCGGAACCCGGAATCGGCAATCGGCAATCGGCAATCGAAAGGCGGGAATCCTGACCGCCCAGCCGCCACCGGACCGAAGCACCCGAACCGAACCGCCGGCCCCGGCCGGACCACCGGGCAGTTGTCCGCCTAGGTCCCATGGGTCCCACTCGTCGGGCGGGGCATGGCCGAGGGCGGGGATTCGAGGTGTTCGAGCTCGATGCCGGGAGCGGCGAGCACCACGTCGCCCGCGATGTGCACGGTGTGCCGGTCGCCCGTGTCGAGCGCGTCGACCTGGTACTCGTCCACGGTCAGAGGTCCGTTGTCAGTGGCGTGCGCTTCACTGTTCAGCAGGGACCAGGCCTGGTCGACCGTGCGGGGGGCGAGAACCGGGTCCGTGAAGGTGACAAGGCGGACGCGGGCGGCGGGGGAAGCGGGGGTGAGGCGCAGGATCCGGGCAGTGGCGACGAGGAATGCGGGGGAGGTTCCGGAGAAGGCCCGGGCTCGGACGTTTCCTTCGGTGGCGTCCGCGCCGGTCGGGTCGGTGCGCACCCAGGTGACACCGTCGATGGCGGCACCTCGGATCTGCCAGCTCGCGGCGTGCAGTTCCAGGCGGATGGGGCGGCCGAGCTCGTCCAGGGCCAGATCGACGGAACCCAGGTGGGCGCCCGAGGGGCCCGTGGTCTGCGAGACGTAGCGCCAGCCGGACGGGCCGGGGGCGCAGTGGAAGTGTTCTTCGCCGAGGGGGGTGTGGTCGTGGAGGTCGTGGAGCGAATATCGGCCGCGGGGCATGGGGTCCTTCGGGTTCCTCGGGCTGTGCGGGTTGGGTACGGCGCAGGCCCCCGGCACGGGGGTGCGGGGGCCTGCGTTCGGACCTGCTGCTGAGGGTCCCGCCGACCGTGGGCCGGCGAGGTTCCTAGTAGCGGTAGAGGTCGGACTTGTACGGGCCCTCGACCGGGACACCGATGTAGTCGGCCTGCTCCTGGCGCAGGGTCGTGAGCTTCACGCCCAGCGCATCCAGGTGAAGGCGGGCGACCTTCTCGTCCAGGTGCTTCGGCAGCACGTAGACGTCGGTCGGGTAGGCCTCCGGCTTGGTGAACAGCTCGATCTGGGCCAGCGTCTGGTCCGCGAACGAGTTGGACATGACGAACGAGGGGTGGCCCGTGGCGTTGCCCAGGTTCAGCAGACGGCCCTCGGACAGCACGATCAGGACCTTGCCGTCCTGGAACTTCCAGGTGTGGACCTGCGGCTTCACCTCGTCCTTGACGATGCCGTCGATCTTGGCCAGGCCGGCCATGTCGATCTCGTTGTCGAAGTGGCCGATGTTCCCCACGATGGCCTGGTGCTTCATCCGGGCCATGTCCGAGGCCATGATGATGTCCTTGTTGCCCGTGGTCGTGACGAAGATGTCGGCGGTCTCCACCACGTCGTCGAGCGTCGCGACCTGATAGCCGTCCATGGCGGCCTGCAGGGCGCAGATCGGGTCGATCTCCGTGATGATCACGCGGGCGCCCTGGCCACGCAGGGACTCGGCGCAGCCCTTGCCGACGTCGCCGTAGCCGCAGACGACGGCGGTCTTGCCGCCGATCAGTACGTCGGTGGCCCGGTTGATGCCGTCGATCAGCGAGTGGCGGCATCCGTACTTGTTGTCGAACTTCGACTTGGTGACCGCGTCGTTGACGTTGATCGCCGGGAACAGGAGGGTGCCGTCACGGTGCATCTCGTACAGCCGGTGCACACCGGTGGTGGTCTCCTCGGTCACGCCGCGGATCTCGGACGCCAGCTGGGTCCACTTCTGCGGGGACTCGCCGAGCGTGCGGTTCAGCAGGGTGAGGATGTGCGCGTACTCCTCGCTGTCCGCGGTCGACGGGTCCGGGGCCTCGCCGGCCTTCTCGAACTCGACACCCTTGTGAACGAGGAGGGTGGCGTCGCCACCGTCGTCGAGGATCATGTTCGGACCGCCGGTGGGCGTGTTCGGCCAGGTCAGAGCCTGCTCCGTGCACCACCAGTACTCCTCCAGGGTCTCGCCCTTCCAGGCGAAGACCGGGACGCCCGCGGGGGCGTCCGGAGTGCCGTTCGGGCCGACCGCGATGGCGGCGGCGGCGTGGTCCTGGGTGGAGAAGATGTTGCAGGAGGCCCAGCGGACCTCGGCGCCCAGGGCGACGAGGGTCTCGATGAGCACCGCGGTCTGCACGGTCATGTGCAGCGAGCCGGTGATCCTGGCGCCGGCCAGCGGCTGCGTGGCGGCGTACTCCTTGCGGATCGACATCAGGCCGGGCATCTCGTGCTCGGCGAGGGTGATCTCCTTGCGCCCGAAGGGGGCGAGGGAGAGGTCGGCGACCTTGAAGTCCTGGCGATTGGCGGCCGTCGTCATAACGGGCTGCTCCTCGTGATGGGTCGAGGGTGGACTGGCTGGCTCTGCGGCGGCCACGGGCACACGAATGCCCGAGCGATCCGCAGTGCAGTCCGTCGGAGGCCCTCTCTCCCTCGGCCGGCCCGCTCCGGCGGACCGATCGACCGCCATCAGCAGCGACGTCTGGTATTCACTCGAATCTACACCGAACGGCCCAGCGAGCCCCAGCCCACCCGGGCATCGGTGTGGGTCGCGGAACCGTTCGGGGCTGTTTCCCAGGGAGTCAGTGGCCGGATCCGGCCGGTTCGCCGGAGGGTGTCCGGCCGCCCGGCGTCTTGCCGGGGTTGGCGCCGGCCTCGGCCGCGGCCTGGTTGTAGATGTCCGGCTCGAGGTAGATGACCCGGGCGATCGGCACTGCCTCACGGATCCGGCTCTCGGCTGCGTTGATGGCCGCGGCCACCTCGGCGGCGGACTCGTCGTGGCGTACCGCGATCTTGGCGGCGACCAGGAGTTCCTCGGGGCCGAGGTGCAGGGTGCGCATGTGGATGATGCGGGTGACGGTGTCGCCGTCGACCACCGAGGCACGGATCTTCTCGACGTCCTCGATACCTGCCGACTCACCGAGCAGGAGTGACTTGGTCTCCGCGGCGAGGACGATCGCGATGACGATCAGCAGGACACCGATGCAGAGGGTGCCGATGCCGTCCCACACGCCGTCGCCGGTGCCGAGCGCCAGGCCGACACCGGCGAGGGCCAGGACCAGGCCGACCAGCGCGCCGAAGTCCTCGAGGAGTACGACGGGGAGTTCGGGCGCCTTGGCGCGGCGGACGAACTGCGTCCAGGTGAGCTTGCCTCGGGTCTGGTTGGACTCGGCGATCGCCGTACGGAAGGAGAAGCCCTCGGCGATGATCGCGAAGACCAGTACGCCCACCGGCCAGTACCAGGCCTCGATCGCGTGCGGGTGCTTGATCTTCTCGTAGCCCTCGTAGATCGCGAACATGCCGCCGACGGAGAACAGCACGATGGAGACGAGGAAGGCGTAGATGTAACGCTCGCGCCCGTACCCGAAGGGGTGCTCGGGCGTCGCCTCCCTCTTGGCCTTCTTCCCGCCGAGCAGAAGGAGGCCCTGATTGCCCGAGTCCGCGAGTGAGTGGACGCTCTCGGCCAGCATCGACGACGAGCCACTGAAGAGGAACGCAACGAACTTGGCCACCGCGATCGCGAGGTTCGCGGCGAGTGCCGCCACGATCGCCTTGGTTCCGCCTGACGCGCTCATGGGTGCCTGGTGTCCCTTCCTCGGTGCTGCGGCACGGGCGCCGCGTTACGGCCGGACATTGTTGCAGTCACAGGTGCGGGCCGTACGTCAGACAACTACGGTCGCCCGGAAGAGCGTTCCGGTACCGGAAGCTTCGACCGTTTCGTCCGCCGGAACGAACACGGATTCGCCGGGCGCGAGGGCGGTCTCCCCGGCCCGCGGGGATCCCGCGGTGCAGAGCAGGATCTGCGGGGTGCCGGCAGTCAGGTCGACCGGGGCGCCGCCGGCGGACAGGACGTAGCGCGACAGCCGGAACTCGTCGACCGGCGTCTCGTAGAGCTCCTCGCCCGTGGCCGATGCCTCGGGCCGCAGGATGCCGGGCTCGGTGGCTTCGAACCGGACGATACGCAGCAGTTCGGGGACGTCGATGTGCTTGGGGGTCAGTCCGCAGCGCAGCACGTTGTCGGAGTTGGCCATGATCTCGACGCCGAGACCACCGAGGTAGGCGTGCGGCACGCCCGCTCCCAGGAACATGGCCTCGCCGGGCTGGAGTTGCACGTGGTTCAGCAGCATGGCCGCGATCACGCCCGGGTCGCCCGGGTAGTGGTGGGCGATCTGGGCGTAAGGGGCATGGGCGCCGCCGAGCCGTTCCGCGGCCTCGGCCGCCTCGGCGACCGTACCCGCCATCTCGTCCGGGTCGGCGGTGAGGATCGCCGTGAGGACCTCGCGCAGTGCCGCCTCCTCGGGGCGGGCGCGCAGCAGGTCCACGTAGGGCTTGAGCGAGTCGACGCCGAGGGCCGCCATCGAGGCCGCGGCCTCGTCGGGCCTGCGGAATCCGCAGAGGCCCTCGAACGGGGTGAGCGCGCAGATCAGCTCGGGCTTGTGGTTGGCGTCCTTGTAGGTGCGGTGCGGCGCGTCGATGGCGATGCCCCGGCGCTCCTCGTCCGCGTACCCCTGCTGTGCCTGTGCCAGGTCGGGGTGGACCTGGAGGGAGAGCGGCGCTCCGGCGGCCAGCAGCTTCAGCAGGAAAGGAAGCCGGGGACCGAAGGCCCGGACGGCGGCGGGGCCGAGTTCACGCTCGGGGTCAGCCGCGATGACGTCGGTCAGCGACTGCTCCCCAGGACCCGTGGGGCGGCTCAGCCTGGAGGGGGCCCCGGGGTGGGCCCCCATCCACATCTCCGCCTGCGGTTCGCCGGTCGGGACTGTGCCGAGCAGTTCGGGAATGGCTGTGGTGGACCCCCAGGCATAGGGGCGCACGGTGTTGGAGAGCCGGTCCATGGAGATTCGTCCTCGTGGATGTGCGGGGGCTGTGATGCCCTGTGGGAAGCCAGTCCGTCGGACTCCGTTGTCCGTCGCGGGCGGTCTCCCCTGTGCGGTGAGCGTGCGGTCGTCCCTCGTGGGGGAAGCGGTTGGTCAGACCCTGTTGTCGGAGGCCAGGGAGAGGTAGACGGCGGCGAAGTCGGTGACCGCGAGCAGTTCGGCGAGGGACTCCAGCTCGCTGCCCTCCTCGGGTTCGAGTTCGCTGATGGCCGTGTCGTGGCCGAGCGCCAGCTCGCGGGCCGCCGGTCCGGCGGTCAGTCCGCCTGCGCGCCGGTCGCGGAGCAGGACGACGCGGGCCCGCATGGCCTCGGGCTCGTCGACCCGGTCACGGAAGAAGTCGTCGGGGTCGGCCCCCGCGGCGAAGGCCCCGGCCAGCAGCGCCCCGTGGGAGGGCAGTGCCTCGGGCAGTTCGGCCACCAGGGCCGGGCGGCCGGCGAGCTCGGCCAGGACCGCGGCGAACCGGCGGCCGACGGGGCCGGCCGCGTCCCCCTCCGTCCAGACCAGAGGCAGGCTGTCGGCGAGCTCGGCCGCAAGGGTCTTGGCCGGGTTGCTGTACGTGGCGATCGCCGGTCCGCAGCGCTCGGCGGTGCGGTCGAGCCGGTCTGCGACCTTCTGCAGGGCATCGGCGGGTGCGTCGACGAGGCCCACCCGGTCCAGCAGGGCCAGCAGCGGGGTGAGGAGGGCCCACAGGGTGCCGGGCCCCGCCGCCGATGTCTCGGCGTCGTACTCCCCGTGCGGGGCGGCCGCCATCGGCACGACGAGTCCGTGGATTCCGTCGACGGCTTCTCTCAGCGGGGAGCGGACGGGGGCGACGGCCACGACGGTGCAGCCGCGGCGGTACGCCTGCTCGGCGAGGCGCGCGAGGCCGGGTTCCGATCCGTCGGCGGTGGCGATGAGCAGCAGGTCGACGGATCCGGCCCAGCCCGGCAGTGTCCAGCGCAGCGCGCCTGCGGCAGCCGCGACCCCGGTGGGGCGGATCGCGGTGACGGGTGCGGCGGCCCCGGCGAGGGCGCCGATCAGATCGGCGACGCCGGACGCGGCGGTACCGGGCCCCGCGACGAGGACGGCGCGCGGCCGGCCTTCAGGGGCGAGCGCACCGATGCCCGCCTCGGCGGCGTGCAGGGCGGCGGTACGGACGCGGGCCCCGGCTTCGGCGGCGCCGCGGAGGAGTCCGCGACGGTCTGCTCGGGCCAGGGCGTCCGGTGCGTCGAGCAACGACTCGTCGAGCATGGCGGTGGGCCTCCGATCACCGTGCTGATCAAGGTGCGGTTAGACGGGGCGCCGGGCCTCGTCGATGAGGAGGACCGGGATGTCGTCGCGCACCGGGTAGGCGAGACCGCAGTCCGCGCCGGTGCAGACCAGCTCGGGGCTTTCGGCGGCGGACCGGTCGTCGAGCGCGGCGTGACAGGCCGGGCAGGCGAGGATCTCCAGAAGGCCGGCTTCGAGCGGCATGGGCGGGTCCCTTCGGGCGTGCGGTGCGGTGCGGACCCGTACGGTCCGCGGAGCTCGGGGCTTGGTCAGCCTACCGCCGGGCCGACAGGGTCGCGGCCCGGCAGGAACCGCCCGACCGGGCATGCGTCGGGCGGCGGCGTGGACACCGGGTGCCCACGCCGCGTGTGCCCCGGTGCCTGCCGGTCACGCGCGGACGAGGGCGAGAACCTCGTCACGTACCGCCTCCATGGTCTTCCCGTCGCGTGCCTCGACGTTGAGGCGCAGGAGCGGCTCGGTGTTGGAGGCGCGGAGGTTGAACCACCAGTCACCGCTCGTGACCGTGAGTCCGTCCAGTTCGTCGAACCGGATGTCGTCACGTCCACCGTAGGCGGCCTTGATCGCGGAGAGGCGGCCCGCCTGGTCGGTGACGGTTGAGTTGATCTCGCCGGACCCGGTGTAGCGGTCGTAGCGCTCCACGAGGCCCGAGAGGGGCCCCTCCTGTCCGCCGAGTGCGGCGAGGACGTGAAGAGCGGCGAGCATGCCGGTGTCGGCGTTCCAGAAGTCGCGGAAGTAGTAGTGGGCGGAGTGTTCGCCGCCGAAGATCGCCCCGTGCGCGGCCATCTCGGCCTTGATGAAGGAGTGGCCGACGCGGGTGCGGACGGGGGTACCGCCGTTCTCGCGCACGACCTCGGGTACCGACCAGGAGGTGATCAGGTTGTGGATGACGGTGCCCTTGCCGCCGTTGCGGGCCAGCTCGCGGGCGGCGACCAGGGATGTGATCGCGGACGGGGACACGCCGTCGCCGTACTCGTCGACGACGAAGCAGCGGTCGGCGTCGCCGTCGAAGGCGAGACCAAGGTCTGCTTCCTCGGCGAGGACCCGGGCCCGGAGGTCGATGATGTTCTTCGGGTCGAGGGGGTTGGCCTCGTGGTTCGGGAAGGTGCCGTCGAGCTCGAAGTACATGGGTACGAGGTCGAGGGGGAGGCCCGCGAACACGGTGGGGACGGTGTGGCCGCCCATGCCGTTGCCCGCGTCCACGACGATCTTGAGCGGACGGATCCCGGAGAGGTCGACGAGTCCCAGCAGGTGCGCGGCGTAGTCGTTGAGCGTCTCGCGCTCGGTGACCGTGCCCGGGACCGCGGCGGCCGCTTCCGGGATACCGTGCTCCGACCACTTCTCGACCAGGGTGCGGATCTCGGTCAGGCCGGTGTCCTGGCCGACGGGTGCGGCTCCGGCGCGGCACAGCTTGATGCCGTTGTACCGGGCCGGGTTGTGCGAGGCCGTGAACATCGCTCCGGGCAGGTCGAGGGCCCCGGACGCGTAGTACAGCTGGTCCGTCGAGCAGAGCCCGATGAGGGTCACGTCGGCGCCGCGTCCCGTTGCGCCGCGGGCGAAGGCGGCCGCCAGACCGGGTGAGGACGGCCGCATGTCGTGGCCGATCACGATGGCGTCCGCCTCGGTGACCTGGACGAAGGCCGCGCCGAAGAGCTCGGCGAGCGGCTCGTCCCACTGGTCGGGCACGACTCCGCGCACGTCGTACGCCTTCACGAGCTGCGACAGGTCAGCTACCACGGCCGGTCCTCCTGGGGGTCTGTGCGGACGGCCCAAACTACCCGGCGGCATCGGACCGTCCGTCAGGGGAGCATGCAGCCCAGCACCACCGTGCTCTGCCCATCGCCACCAGGCACATCACCAGCAACAGGTTCGGGCTCCAGGCCAGGACCTTGCACAGCAGATCCCCTTCCCGCCCGGCGAGTCCGACGACGGCGCCGGCCGTGTCCGCGACACGTCCACGTCAATGCCCCGAGCAGGGAAACGTCCCCGAACGGGCATGTGGCGTGTGGAGGACGGGAAGTGACGAAAAATCAGTGAAACGTGACGCGCCGTCAGGACTCCGGGGAGCGCAGCACCCGCAGATGTCCCCGGCGCGCGACCTCAACCGGGTCCGCCGCACGCGGCCCACGGCCGCCCGGCTGCCGGTCCTGCGGCCTCGCCGCCTCGCGTACGGCGTTGGCGAGCGCTTCGAGATCGTCACCGCTGGGACGGGTGGGCGCCGAGGGGTCGGAGAGCCGGACGACCTCCCAGCCGCGCGGCGCGGTGAGCCGCTCACCGTGCTCGGCACAGAGGTCGTAGCAGTGGGGCTCGGCATAGGTGGCGAGCGGGCCGAGGACCGCGGTCGAGTCGGCATAGACGTACGTCAGTGTCGCGACGGCGGGACGGCCGCACGCGGTTCGCGAACAGCGACGTACAGGGCTCACGATGTTGGACGGTACCGCACTCTTGAGCGGGCTGCGACGACACTCCCCCGGGTCACTCCCTCGTGTCGTCTCCCGGCCCGGTGCGGCACGGCGCCCGTACAGCCGTTCCGACCTGCACGGCAGCCCGTCGGCGCCGGTGTGCGCCAGGGCTCCTGCGGTCACCGGCCCAGGACATGAGCGGTCATTCGACGCAGGCTCCTCGGTCACGGCAAGGACCGGAATCGCACCTGTCCGCGGCCGGAACGCGCATCCGCGGACATCCGGTCTGCCTGCGGAGAAGCCGTGATCGGCGCGCCCGGAGGAGGGTTACGCTGCGTCGGTGATGGACAGTCCCGTAACGCCCCACCCGCAGGAGCCCCGGCCCCGCCGTCGCGACCGTCACGGCCGCGGGATGCGGGGGCCGGTCGCGCCGCCGCAGGTCCCGCTGTCGGTCAGCAGGGCCGAGAGCTTCCGCGACCTCGTCCAGGACTCGGTGGAACGGCTGGAGCGGCGCTGGCCGCAGCTGTCGGACGTCGACTTCCTCGTACTCGACGTACCGGGGTCCCTCGAGGACACGGTGCCGCTGGGCCGCGCGCTGTCCGCGGAGAAGGGCCGTCCTGCGCAGATCGTCGTCTACCGGCGCCCCGTGGAGATCCGCGTCAAGAGCCGGGACGAGCGGGCCATGCTGGTGCACGAGGTCGTGGTTGAGCAGGTCGCGGAGCTGCTCGGCCTGTCACCCGAGTCGGTCGACCCGCGCTACGGGCAGGACTGAGCCGCGCGGGAAGGACCTGGCGCGGCGCACAGGAGCGAGCGCCACGGGCAGGTCGGGCCGGCCCGCGGCGCCCCCGGCCTCAGTCGTCCAGGACGGACAGGTCCTGCCGCACCGCGGGCACCTCGACCGCGCCACCGTCGTCCGGCATCGTCTGCACGGTGAACATGCTGACGCCGCCCTCCTTGAGCGTGAGCGTACGGGCGGCGTGGACCGGGCCGCCCGACTCCGTCTCCACCGTCAGTGCGTAGGCGCCCTTGAGGCCCGCCGGAGCCTCGGGCGTCACCTCGAGCGTCGTACCGCCCTTGACCGTGTAGGTCTTGGAGGTCTTCTCACCGCCGTCGCTGCCCGCCGACAAGGTCACCTTGACCTTGGCCGTCGCTCCGGGGGCGGCCAGGGAGAGGACCGAGGCCTTGGCCCGGTTGTCGGCGACACTCGCCCGGTCGCCGACCGGCCCGGTCGCCGGGATGAACGCGATCTCCTGCCCGGCCCCGCTGCCGCGCACCACGCGCAGAGCCGCGACCACCGGTGTCTCGCTGCCGTCGGTCGAGGTCAGCCGGATCGAGCCGGGCTCACCCCGGGTGATGTTCTTGAGGTCGACGCTCGCGGTCATCTGCGACTTGATGTGCAGGGTGTCGTTCCCGGCAGGTGAGAACGTCGCGTTCTTGCCCATGAGCTGGATCTTCACGTCGGCGTCGTCCTCCCCCGGCGCGAAAGCCACCAGCCGCACGGAGGTGGCGTCCGACGGGATGCCGGGCAGGACCAGGGTCTGCGCCGGGTCGGCGGACTTGGTCAGCCAGTCGCTGCCCACCTTGTCCTCGGCGGCGCTCACGGCGGCGCCGACCCGACCGGTCCGGGTGGTGACGTGGACGGTCACGTTCTCGGCGGCCTCCCCGGTCAGCGTCGAGATCAGGATCGGCACGCTGGACCTGGCCGGGACCGTGATGCCCTCCCCCGCGTCGGACTTGAGGGGGCCCTCGGCCCCGTACAGCTCGATGTCGGCGACGGCGGCCGTGTCGTCGGGGTTGGTCAGGTGGACGTAGTCCTGGCGCGCCGTCGCGGTGCTCGCTCCCGGGAACCAGAAGTCCGTGTCGGGGGTGGTGCAGCTGACACCGAGCAGGCCGCGGGCGCCACCGGCCTCGGCGATGGTGGTCTGCTGGGTCGTCCAGCCGGGAGCGAGCCTGCCGGTCGCGGTGCCGACCAGGGCGGGGGCGCCGGACTTGGACGTCTCGGCGGTGGACGGCTTGCCGAGGTCCTTGAGGGAGAGGACGGGCTTGGCCCCCGCCGTCTTCCCCTTCTCGGCGTCGGTCTCCTTGTCCTTGTCCGCGTCCTCGCCGGCGGGCGCGTCCTCCGTCGGCAGGCGCTCGGCGGCCTTCAGTTCGGCCGCGCCGGCCTCCCCGCCGCCATCCCCCTCCGGGGTGAAGGAGGTGTACGTCGTATCCGCCAGGTCGGACGTACTCGGCTCGGGGCACAGCAGGCTGGAGCGCTCCACCGGAAGCAGTGCCGCTGCCTTCGGCTCGGCCGGGCCCTCGTCGCCGGGCGCGGTGAGCGCGGCGAAACCGGTGACGGCGGCGAGGGCGACGGTGCCCGCGACCAGGTACAGGGGTGTGGACTTCACTCGGACTCGCCTCGCGATGCGTTGCCGGTCGGCCACGGGCCCTGGCCCGGGGCTCTGTTCTCGTCGTACCCGTCCTGGCCCTCGTACGGGGCGGCTTCGCCGGCCCCCGTGGCGTAGGGCTGCTGCTGGGCGTAGCCGTACGGGTCGTAGGCGCCCTGCTGCTGGTACGGGTCCTGCTGGTACGGATCCTGCTGGTAGGGCTCGGCCTGGTAGTACTGCCCGCCCGCGTCCTGGCCGCCGGGATACTGTCCGGTCTCCTGCCCGCCCGGGTACTGGCCGGTGTCCTGGCCCTCCGGATACTGGCTGTAGTCGGCACCCTGGTACTGCTGGGCTTCCCACTCGCCGTAGTTCTGCTGCGGAACGGCCGCGTACGCGCCCGTGGCGTCCTGATCGTCCGGGACGGATGCGTACGGATCGGCGTCCTGCTGCCCGGGGATGTAACGGTCCGGATCGGCGTCCCGGTCGTCCGCGTAGGCGCCGCCGGATACGTCGTCCGTGTACACCGGCCCCTCCGCGTCCTCTGCGGTCGCCTCCGCCTGGGCCGCCGCACGCAGCCTGCGCGCCCGGCGGCCCTCACCGGCGACCGGCTCGGCCGGGACGGTGTCCGTCTCCTCGGGCAGGTCGTCGTCGATCTCCCTGCGGCGGCCCGGCAGGGCCATGACCACCAGGACGATGCCGAGCGCGACCTGCGTCCAGACCCAGGCGGTGTGCGTGATCGGGGCGTCGTACGTCAGGTCGAGCGTGCCGCCCTCGGCGGGGAGGGTGAAACCCTGCGCCCAGCCGTCCACGGTCTTCGGGGTCAGCGCCCGGCCGTTCAGCGTGGCCTGCCAGCCCGGGTCGGCCGCGTCGGCGATCCGCAGCACCCGCCCCGTGCCCCCCTCGGGGATCTTCGTGTGCGCCTCCACGGGCAGCGACCCGACGGGAACGGGCACCGCGTCGTCGCCGGAGGGGACGATCGTCAGTCGCGCGACCTGGCGATCGACCCGCCACAGGGCGCTGCCGTCCAGCTGGCTGAGCCGGCTGAGGCCCGGGGTCGAGTCGAGGACGCGGCTCATCCGGCGGGGCGCCCCGTCACGTACGAGGACGTAGCGGATCGCGAAGCCGCTCAGCTGGCTGCCCTGGTCGGCGCCGGAGCCCGCGACCAGGTTGGCGACCACCTTGTCGAGGTGGCCGTTGCTTCCGCCAGCCTCGGTCAGTTCGGCATCGCCGAGCCGGGCACCCGAGCCGCGGACCAGGCTGTAGGAGACGGCGGCCGGGGACGTGCCCCCGAGGACCAGGGTGCGAGGCTGGTCGCGGGTACTGCTCTCCTCCGCGACGAACGCCGGCACCTGCACCGGGTCGCGGCGCTCCAGCGGTCCGGCCGCGCCCCCGATCATCCAGCCGACCGCGGCCAGGACCGGGGCGATCCCGGCGGCCAGCACGATGAGCGCGGCAACCGGCTGACGCCAGCCGAAGCTGAGGGCGGCGACGCGCACCCGGGCGCCGTCCGCACCGAGCAGCGCGGCGACGAGCAGCGCGATGCCGTAGACGAGGGTCGCGGGCCCCGCCCAGGTCGAGCCGTTGGAGATGGCCGCGAAGAGAAGGCCGGTGAGCACGACCACCCAGGCGGTACGGATGGCGAACTGCCGCTCCCCGCGCAGCAGGGCGGCCAGCGCGGCCAGCACGATTCCCAGCAGCAGGACGCCGCCCGCCGCCTTCGGGCCGCCGGGGCTGATACCGAGCAGGTCGAGGGCGGACGCCGTGCCCGGACCGATGTCGAGCCCGGCCTCCTTCAGGAAGTCCGATGGACTGGTCAGCAGCGAGAGCGACCAGGGCGCGAGGACCAGCAGCGGGGTACCCACCGCGGCCAGGAAGCGCAGGCCGTACGCCGCGATGTCCTTCCGGCGCAGGGCCAGCACCGCGATCCCGAGCACCACGGCCAGCGGCCACACGATCGGGGTGAAGGCGGTGGTGAACGTGAGCAGCAGCGTGTACGCCCAGGTGGCGCGCCAGCTGCCGCGTGCGTTCGAACCGTCCCCGCGCAGCCCGTGAGCGGCCACGGCCGCTCGGGCGATCAGGGGCAGCAGCACGGCCAGGACGGCCGTGCCGAGGCGTCCGGTGGCCAGCGCTCCGGTCGCTGCCGGCAGGAAGGCGTACGCGACGCTCGCCCAGGCACGCAGTAGCCGGGATTCGATCAGCGGGCGCGAGGCGAAGTACGCGGTGAGCCCGGCGAGCGGGACCGAGCAGACGAGCAGCAGGGTGAGCGCGAAGCCCGTGGAGCCGAGGAAGAGTGCCGACAGGGCGGCGATCACACCGAGGTAGGGAGGAGCGGACTGGGTTCCGCCCGTGCCGACGGGGTGCCATCCGTCCGCGTACCGCCCCCAGAGGTCGAAGACGTCGGCCGGGGCGGGCAGCAGGGCGCCGCCCGCGAGCGCGCCGCCGCCGAGGAGGCCGCGGCAGGCCACCAGCGAGACGAGGAGGAGGAGCGCGAAAAGGACCGGCCCGGGCTTGCGGCCGAGCCGCTTGAGGCGCGCGAACTGCTCGATCTGAAGGAAGTCGGCGTCGTCCCCGCCTGGGCCGGACTCGACCGCTCCGTGGCGCGAACCGCCGGAGTCCGTGTCGGTGCGGCTGCCGAAGTTGCCCGCGATCTGTTCGACGGTGGCGCGGACCGTGGCGCCGGGCAGCGGGAAGAGTGACCGCAGCTCGGCCGCGTCCACCGTTCCGCCGCGGCGCGCTCGGCGGGCGGCGAGGATCCGTCCGGGCCGCAGCAGGGTTCCGAAGAGTCCGGCGACCTCGTCGAGTGCCTGGCCGGGCACCTTGCCGACGAGATAGGCGAAGGTGCGCAGCACCGTGCCGACGAGGAGACGGAGCAGGGCCCAGGGGAGCTGCTTGCCGCGGGCGTTGACGAGCATGGTGTAGACGGCGCCGGCCTTGTCGACGCGGTGCGGGCTGGCGACCGACCGCCCGGCACAGTCGATGGGGCGGCGTTCCCTCGCGGAGGCCTCGGCGTGGCGCAGGACCGCGTCCGGGGCGACGAGGACCCGGTGACCCGCCATGTGGGCACGCCAGCAGAGGTCGACGTCGTCACGCATCAGCGGGAGCCTGCGGTCGAAGCCGCCGAGCTCCTCCCAGACGTCACGTCGCACGAGCATGCCCGCGGAGGACACGGACAGGACGGTGCGGACCAGGTCGTGCTGGCCCTGGTCCTGCTCGCGGCGGTCCAGTCCGGTCCAGCGGCGTCCGCTGTTGGCGATGGAGACGCCGACCTCGAGGAGCTGCTTCCGGTCGTACCAGCCGCGCAGCTTGGGTCCCACGATCGCGGCGTGCCTGTCGTTCTCGACGACGCGCAGCATCTCGGCGAGCGCGTCCGGCTCGGGGGCGCTGTCGTCGTGCAGCAGCCAGAGCCACTGGACGGGATCACCGTGCGGGAGCTCGGGAAGGTCGTAGGCGTCGTCGCGCCAGGTCCGTGTGACGGGGTCCCAGCCACTCGGGCGCTTCAGATACGGCAGGTCGTCGGGCGTGAGGACGCCGGCGGAGCGGGTCGCCTCCTCGACGGCGGTGCCGAAGCTCGTACGCCGCGCCAGGTGCAGGACGCGCTCACCGCCCAGCGCCTCGGTGACCAGGCGGGCGGAGTCGTCGGCGCTGCCGGTGTCGGCGGCGACGACGTTCTGCACGGGGCGTTCCTGCCCGAGCAGGCCTGCGAGCACGTCGGGCAGCCAGCGCGCGCCGTCGTGTGCGACGAGCACGGCGGTGACGACGTGCCGGGGGAACTCAGGGGCTGCGGCGGCCGCATTCGGCGCCGCCGGGTGGCTGTGCACGGACATCGGGGTACGGGCCCTCCGGCCGGGTCCGGAGGGGGTCCCCCCGGGGGCTGCATCGGTGTACACGCGCGCCCCGGTGGGGCGTTGACGCGTCTCTCGGACGGGGCCCCACACTAACGGTACGGATGTGCGCCCCGCGCCGAGCGGTTGACCGGCGGGACGCGGAGGTGGCCGGACGTGCCGATGGCCTGGGGGCCGCACCCCTCGGCAGGATGCGGCCCCCAGGCCATCGCGACCCCGGTGTCCGGGGGCGCTGCGTCAGATGGCCGCCTTCTTCAGGCGTCTGCGCTCGCGCTCGGAGAGGCCGCCCCAGATACCGAACCGTTCGTCGTTGTTGAGGGCGTACTCAAGGCACTCGGAACGGACTTCGCAGGCGAGACAGACCTTCTTGGCCTCGCGGGTGGAGCCGCCCTTCTCGGGGAAGAAGGACTCCGGATCGGTCTGGGCGCACAGCGCGCGCTCCTGCCAGCCGAGCTCTTCGTCCGCGTCCTCGACCAGCAGTTGCTGGAACAGCTCGGTCATGTGCGCCCCTCGTCTGTCTCTTGCGTCCCCGTGATGCGGCCGTTATCGATGCGGCCGAACGACACGAGTGAAATTACAAGTGTGTAGCTTCGAGCCAGTCAAGCGAAGATCTGCTATTGGCCCCGGTATTCACTCTGCGGAACCAAGCGTATGCGGAAAGTGTTCAAATTACCAAAAACCTGACATATGCCATCGACGTCGCCCCACGCCCCGCCCTCAAGGAGAAGGACTACTCCGGTCGGCCCGATGCTCCGATTCGATCACCGAAGCGACCAAGATCACAGCAGGGTCACGAGTCCTCAACCGTGTTTGCACACGCCTTTGATGCGCCACCTTGCCTCTGAAATGGGTGCCAAAACCTTTCTTCCGTCCGCACAACCGGATGGGGTGAAAGATTGCCGCCACCTCGCGCATTGAGTTGACAGAACGCACACGGTGCCCGTCTCCTTGACCTCATGCCAGCGACCGCAGCGATGTACGCGACCCACACCCGTGGGTTCCGTAGCGCTGTCCGGACCCGCTGTTGCTGTTCCAGCTGTCACAGCTGTTGAGCCGTAGCGCTCCAGCTCTGATCCAGCCCTCTCCACCGCATTCCGGTCTTCGCGACACCCCCACGTACGCGCATCCACATGCCGAGGAACCACCGCACCCATGAACAGCGACAGCGACCTCTCCATCGCCGGCGACATCCTCGAGGTCCAGCACCTGCTCCGCCCGGCCAGCCCCCACCCCTCCACCGTGTCCGAGTTCGTCGGAATGGCCCGGTCCATCGCCGCGGACCGCGGCCGGTGGGCCCCGCTCGTCCGGTACGACACCACGACCCGCTGGTACCACCGGCTGCACAGCGCTCCCCCGGTACCCGGCCCCGGCAGCGCCACGGCCTTCCCCGGTTACGAGATCTGGCTGCTGAGCTGGGTCCCCGGCCAGGGCAGCGGACGTCACGACCACGGCCTGTCCTCCGGTGTACTCACGGTCCTGGAAGGCGAGTTGACCGAGCACACCACCCGTGGGACGCGGGTTCTGGCCTCCGGTTCCCAGCGTGTCTTCGCACCCGGCTACGTCCACGAGGTCGTCAACCACTCCCTGGAGCCCGCCGTCAGCCTGCACATCTACTTCCCCGGGCTGACCGATATGCCGATGCACTCGGCCCGTTGCGCCGCCGCCGCCGAGAACGTCGTACCGGCCTGACGTCCGGCGACCGCACGGCCGAGGCCCACCCGTCGCCCGCCACCACCCCGACAACGATCAGGCTCCGCCTGACAGCCCACCCGTCACCCGCCACCACCCCGACAACGATCAGGCTCCGCCTGACAGCCCACCCGTCACCCGCCACCACCCCGACAACGATCAGGCTCCGCCTGACAGACTGTTCTGTATGCGCATTGTGGTTCTGGCCGGCGGTATCGGTGGTGCTCGTTTCCTGCGTGGCCTCAAACAGGCCTCGCCCGACGCGGACATCACAGTGATCGGCAACACCGGCGACGACATCCATCTGTTCGGACTGAAGGTCTGCCCCGACCTCGACACCGTGATGTACACCCTCGGCGGCGGCATCAACGAGGAGCAGGGCTGGGGGCGTACCGACGAGACCTTCCAGGTCAAGGAGGAGCTCGCGGCGTACGGCGTGGGGCCCGAGTGGTTCGGCCTCGGCGACCGTGACTTCGCCACCCACATCGTCCGTACGCAGATGCTCGGCGCCGGTTACCCGCTCAGCGCCGTCACCGAGGCGCTCTGCGCCCGCTGGAAGCCCGGGGTCAGGCTGATCCCGATGTCCGACGACCGCGTCGAGACGCACGTTGCGGTGGACGTCGACGGCGAGAGCAAGGCCGTCCACTTCCAGGAGTACTGGGTCAAGCTGCGCGCCTCCGTGCCGGCGCAGGCCATCGTGCCGGTGGGCGCGGAGCAGGCCAAGCCCGCGCCCGGCGTGCTGGAAGCCATCGCCGAGTCCGACGTCATCGTCTTCCCGCCGTCCAACCCGGTCGTCTCCGTCGGCACCATCCTCGCCGTACCCGGAATCCGCGAGGCCATCGCCGAGGCGGGGGTCCCCGTCGTCGGGCTCTCCCCCATCGTGGGCGACGCGCCCGTGCGCGGCATGGCCGACAAGGTGCTGGCGGCCGTGGGCGTCGAGTCGACCGCGGCCGCCGTGGCCCAGCACTACGGTTCGGGGCTGCTCGACGGCTGGCTCGTCGACACCGTCGACGCGGGAGCCGTCGACGAGGTGGAGGCCGCCGGCATCCGCTGCCGGGCCGTTCCCCTGATGATGACGGACGTGGACGCCACCGCGGAGATGGCCCGCCAGGCGCTGGCCCTGGCCGAGGAGGTACGCGCGTGAGCTCCGGACCTGCACGGATGGCGCCCTCGTACCGGGTGTGGGCTCTGCCGGGAATGCCCGAGGTGCGAGAGGGCGACGATCTCGCGAAGCTGATCGCCGCCACGGAACCGGGCCTGGCCGACGGCGACGTCCTGCTGGTCACCTCGAAGATCGTCTCCAAGGCGGAGGGCCGGATCGTCGAGGCCGCCGACCGGGAGGCCGCGATCGACGCCGAGACCGTCCGGGTCGTGGCCCGGCGCGGAGCCCTCCGGATCGTGGAGAACCGCCAGGGGCTCGTCATGGCGGCGGCCGGGGTCGACGCCTCGAACACCCCGGCGGGAACCGTGCTGCTCCTGCCCGAGGACCCGGACGCCTCCGCCCGCTCGATCCGGGACGGCCTGCGGGACGCGCTCGGGGTGGAGATCGGGGTCGTCGTCACGGACACCTTCGGCCGTCCATGGCGCAACGGGCTCACGGACGTCGCGATCGGCGCGGCGGGTGTCAGGGTGCTGGACGACCTCCGGGGCGGCACCGACGCGCACGGCAATCCCCTGAGCGCCACGGTCGTGGCCACCGCCGACGAGCTGGCCTCGGCCGGTGACCTGGTGAAGGGCAAGGCGTCCGGGCTGCCGGTCGCGGTCGTACGCGGGCTGCCCCACGTGGTGGCGGGCACCGGGGAGCCCGAGGAGGGTGCCCGCGCGATGGTGCGGGTGGCGGCCGACGACATGTTCCGGCTGGGGACCTCGGAGGCGGTGCGGGAGGCGCTCGGTCTGCGGCGCACCGTACGGGAGTTCACGGATGAGCCGGTCGACCCCGGCGCCGTACGGCGTGCGGTGGCGGCGGCGGTGACGGCCCCCGCCCCGCACCACACGACACCGTGGCGGTTCATGCTGCTGGAGTCCGCCGGTGCCCGGCACCGGCTGCTGGACGCCATGCGGGAGGCGTGGATCGCGGACCTGCGGCGGGACGGGCGCGGCGATGAGTCGATCGCCAGGCGGGTACGGCGGGGCGACGTCCTGCGCAACGCGCCCTACCTCGCAGTGCCGTGCCTGGTGACGGATGGTGCGCACGCCTACGGGGACGAGCGCCGGGACACCGCGGAGCGCGAGATGTTCGTGGTCGCCGCGGGTGCGGGCGTGCAGAACTTCCTGGTGGCGCTGGCGGGTGAGCGGCTCGGTTCGGCGTGGGTGTCCTCGACGATGTTCTGCCGGTCCGTGGTGCGTGAGGTGCTGGACCTGCCGGACACCTGGGATCCGCTGGGCGCGGTGGCCGTCGGCCATCCCAAGGGTGCGCCCGCGGCACGGGTGCCCCGCGATCCGGAAGCCTTCATCGCGGTGCGCTGAGCCGGGCCGCTCGTCCCGGCCGGTTCACAGCTGGGCGATGTCGCGCGGCGTCATCCGGGGAGCCCGGCGCGCCGGGATGCGGCCCGAGAGCATGATCAGACGCGTCGCACGGTGGCGCTGGCCCTCGTAAGGGGCCAGGAGCGCGAGCATCTCCTCGTCGTCGGCGTTCCGGTTGTCCGCGAGCGCGTGGCCGACGATGCCGGGCAGGTGCAGATCGCCGACCGTGACCGCGTCGGCGGCGCCGTTGGAGCGCTGGAGGGTCTCCGCCGCGGTCCAGGGGCCGATGCCCGGGATCAGCTGGAGTCTGGCCATGGCCTCGGCGAGACCCATCCCGGCAGCTTCCTCCATGCGCCGGGCCACCCGGACCGCGCGCAGGATCGTCGCGGAACGCTTGGCGTCCACACCCGCGCGGTGCCACTCCCAGGACGGGATGAGCGACCAGGTCCTCGCGTCCGGCAGGACGTGGAGGCCGTACGTGGCGAAGCGAGGGTCCGCAGGACCTGGGGCCGGGGTGCCGTGGGTGCGGAGCAGCAGCCGCCAGGCACGGTAGGCCTCGTCGGTGGTGACCTTCTGTTCCAGGATCGACGGAATGAGGGACTCCATCACGAGCCCGGTGCGCAGCAGACGCAGACCGGGCCTGCGGTGCTGGGTGAGGGCGAGCAGCCGGTGGCGCGGGCGGAAGTCGTCCGGGACGTCGTCGGCGCCGAGCAGCCTTGGGAGCCCGTCCAGCAGCCACTGCGCGCCCGGCCCCC
This sequence comes from Streptomyces sp. NPDC057428, assembly GCF_042803195.1. NCBI lineage: Bacteria > Bacillati > Actinomycetota > Actinomycetes > Kitasatosporales > Streptomycetaceae > Streptomyces > Streptomyces sp. NPDC057428. The sequence continues at coordinate 9,101 of NZ_JBHVCT010000075.1, read as the reverse complement.
AGGCCGCCCCGTGGACCGTGCCGCCGGAGGACGCCGAGACGCGCAGGGTGCCGGGGCCGGCGGGGGTGCGGGTCGCACGCCAGAAGGTTCCGTCGGGCAGCGCGCGGTAGGCGGGGTCGGCCGGGCCGCGCCGCAGCGGGCTCATGACCAGCCGCAGGTCCAGCGGGCCCGGCGGGGTCCAGGTCCGGGTCAGCGCCGGGCCGGACGCGTCCGTGGCCGCCGGTCGCCCGCGGGGTGCGGCGGCGGTACGGGGTACGAAGCGTCCTGCCACGGGTGAGGTCCTCGGTCGTCGGGGGTACCTGTCGAGGGTAAGGCCGATGGCGGTCGTCCGGCGGCCGGACGACCCCGGTCACTGGTCGGAGGAGAAGCGGACCGCCGCGTCCGGGAGGACCGCCCCGCACCAGACGCGGATCCCGTCGCGCAGTTCGTTGTCGGCGCCGACCCGCGCTCCGTCGCCGATCACCGCCCCCGTGAGGATCGAGCGGCTGCCGATCCTCGCTCCCGCTCCGACGAGGGAGTCGGTGATCACCGCGCCCGGTTCGACGACGGCACCCGCCAGCACGGTGGAGCCGGCGATCCTGGCGCCCTCGCCGATCAGCGCGCCGTCCCCGACGACGGTGCCGCCGGTGAGTTTGGCGTCGGCGGCCACGGAGGCGGTGGGCAGGACCAGACGTTCGCCACAGCGGCCGGGGACCGCCGGGGACGGGGCGCGCCCCAGGACGAGGTCGGCCGATCCGCGTACGAACGCCTGTGGGGTGCCGAGGTCCAGCCAGTAGGTGGAGTCGACCATGCCCTGGAGGTGGGCGCCCGATTCCAGGAGCCCTGGGAAGGTCTCGCGCTCCACGGACACCGGCCGCCCGGCGGGAATCGTGTCGATGACCGAGCGGCGGAAGATGTACGCCCCCGCGTTGATCTGGTCGGTGACTATCTCCTCGGGTGTCTGCGGCTTCTCGAGGAAGGCCGTCACCCGGCCGGTGCCGTCCGTCGGCACCAGACCGAAGGCGCGCGGGTCGTCCACCCTCGTCAGGTGCAGGGAGACCTCCGCCCCGGAGGTGGCGTGCGACGCGACCAGGGCCCGGATGTCGAGACCCGTGAGAATGTCCCCGTTGAACACGAGGACGGGTTCGTCCGGGCCGGAGGCCAGTCGCGACGCCACGTTCCGGATGGCCCCGCCGGTACCGAGCGGTTCGTCCTCGGTGACGTACTCGATGGAGAGGCCGAGCGAGGAACCGTCACCGAAGTACGGTTCGAATACCTCCGCCAGATAGGACGTCGCGAGCACGATGTGCTCCACCCCCGCGGCCCTGGCGCGCGCCAGTTGGTGGGTGAGGAACGGCACCCCCGCCGCCGGCACCATCGGCTTCGGGGTGTGAACCGTGAGGGGACGCAGCCGGGTGCCCTTGCCACCGACCAGGAGGATCGCTTCTCTTGCCTCTGTCACAGCACCGTCTCTGCTTCCTGCTGGGGCCGGGCCTCGTATCGGCTGGCCAGTGTATGCAGACCGTTCGGAGCTCTCCCGGTCAGCGGCCCTGCAGCTTGGCCGAACTGGTCCTGGCCGTGCCGAGCTTCTTGTAGAGACGGCTTCCGGGGCATTCGGTTGCGAACCCGTCGCGGTGCCCGGAGATGACGTTGAGTCTGACCTTCGCACCCTTCTTGTACTTGCCGCTGCCGCCGGAGACCAGGGTGACCTTGCCCTTGGGGTTGCGGCCGAACAGGCCGAACTTCCAGGCGGTGAGTTTGGCGATGGCCGTGACCGCGGCGGCGGGCGGGTTCTTCGAGCTGTACGTCCCGAGTACCGCGATGCCCATGCTGTTGGTGTTGAAGCCGAGTGTGTGGGCTCCGAGCACCGCCTTGGTCACACCTCCGGCACGCCCTTCATAGATGTTCCCGCACTTGTCGACGGCGAAGTTGTAGCCGATGTCGCGCCAGCCGCTGCTCTTGACGTGGTAGCGGTAGATGCCGCGCAGGACGCTGGGCGCCTGGGAGCAGGTGTAGTTGTTGCCGGTGGCGCTGTGGTGGATGAAGGCGGCCCTGACCGTCGAGGTGTAGGCGAAGGCGCGCTCACGCAGGCTCTCGTCGGCGCCCCATCCCTTGCGCGTGACGATGCGCGGACGTGGTCCCACGAAGGGCTTGGCGCCGGCTCCGACGACCGCCTGCTCCTCCGATTCGGCTTTGCTCAGGGCGGTGATCTCGGCGGCGCCCAGCGGGGCGAGGTCGGCGTTGACCGCGGAGCTCTCCGCCGCGGCCATGCTGAGGCCCGCGGCTTCCTCAGGGAGCGGGCCGGGCTTGGGGGCCGTGGCGGGGGTCGCGACAGCCGCCGACGGCGTGACGGTGGCCGGGGTGCCCTCGGCGCCTGGCAGCTCCGGGTCGTCGCCGGGATCGACGAGTTCGACGCGGAGGCCGGCCGGGAGCGGCGCCGTGTCGGCGGCGCCGGTTCGCGGTCCGGCGTTCTCGGACCGTACGCGTACCTCGACGCCGTCCGAGTCGCCGACCCAGAGCGGGACGGTGGAGCCGCGTACCCGGCCCGACAGACGCTCGGAGCTGCCGGAGTCGGCCGCGTGGTCGGTGTTGTGGGTCTCCAGGGTCTGCCAGCCTGACCACCGGGTGGTGTCGGTCGCACGGGTGCGGACCTGGACGGTGCCGTGGAGTTCGGTGTCGGCGTCGTCCCAGACGACGCCGACCATGGAGAAGCGGTGGGAGTCCCGCCGGAGCAGCCCCTGTGCGGCTGCGGGGGTCATGGATTCGGAGGGCCGGCCGGTTGCCCGGGGGGCGGCTCCGCCGAGCGGCCGCAGCGGCAGCGACTGTGTCGAACCCGCGGGTTCGACGGGGACGGCCGCGGACGCGTGGGCGACCGGGGCGGAGACGGTGGCGGCGGGTGCGGGGGCGGCGAGCGGGAGGGTGAGTGCCGTCACGCAGGTGACGCCGATGGAAGTTACAAGAAGTGCACGCATACAGGAAATAGTTGGCAGAGTCCGGCATTCCCGGCTACTGGAGTACGCGCGCGTGCAGTTGACGCTCCGTCTGCCGAACCGGTGTACGGATCACCCGTCACGCCCCGCCCGGCCCTCGGCATCCGCGTACCCTTGCGCGGATGAACGCCAGTGATCGCACCCCCGCCGACCTGCTGCGATCCGCGCTCGCCGCGGACCCGGCCCGCCCTCTCGTCACCTTCTACGACGACGCAACCGGAGAGCGCGTCGAACTGTCGGTGGCGACCTTCGCCAATTGGGTGGCGAAGACCGCCAATCTGCTCCAGGGGGATCTGGCCGCCGGGCCCGGCGACCGCCTTGCCCTGCTCCTCCCCGCCCACTGGCAGTCGGCGGTCTGGCTGCTCGCCTGCTCCTCGGTCGGCGTCGTCGCCGACGTGCAGGGCGACCCGGCCTCCGCCGACCTCGTCGTCAGCGGACCGGAGACACTCGACCGGGCCCGCGCCTGCGGCGGTGAGCGGATCGCGCTGGCGCTGCGCCCACTGGGCGGGCGGTTCCCGCAGCCGCCCGAGGGGTTCGCGGACTACGCGGTGGAGGTACCGGGGCAGGGCGACCGCTTCGCCCCGTACGCCCCGGTGGACCCCGCCGCCCCCGCGCTGGTGGTGGGCGGCGCCGAGCTGACGGCGGACCAGGTCGTCGCGCGGGCCCGCCAGGACGCGGCGGCGCTGGGGCTCCTCCCCGGCTCCCGGCTGCTGACCGGCCGGGCGTACGACACCTGGGAGGGACTGTCCACCGGACTCCTCGCGCCGCTGGCCGCCGGGGGCTCCGTCGTTCTCTGCCGCCACCTGGACCAACTGGACGCGGCCGCGCTGACCAGGCGCGTCGAGAGCGAGCGGATCACCAACACGGCGGTATGACAAGCGCGGTGAGGGGCACCCGTCCGGCCCATGCAGGGCCGAGCCCCCGGGACTGAGCACCGGTGGCGGTACATGATCGGGCGGTACGCGGCAACGTCGAGAACGCCGCCTGAAGCACAACCAAGCGTGAGGTTCAGCCGTCTACTTCTGCGACCGGCGGCCACTCGCGCCGCCGAACGTGAAGGATGGACGCAGACGTGAGCGACAGCCCCAACCCTCCGGCCGAACCGGACCGCCCCGACCACTCGGCAGCGGACGAGCCCGAGGACGGGGCGCGCGACGCGTCAGGGACCGCCCCGCAGGACGACGGCGACAGCCGGGACAGCGGGAGCGGTGACGGCGCAACCAGCGGCGGGAACGGTGACGGCGGCTCCGGGAAGGAGGCCGGCGACGGAGGTACTGCCGGGACCGCCGCCCCGGAGAGCGGCAGCGGGAAGGACGGGGACGGGACGTGGGCCGCGCGCCCCGAGCCCGACGGCCGCAAGCGCCACTGGCTCCGCTGGACCGCCCTCGCCGCCTCGTTCCTCGTGCTGGTCGCGGCCGGGGTCGGCTGGTGGCTTTACAACAAGCTGGACGGCAACATCACGACGGACACCAGCGCCGCGGCCGAGCTCAAGGCGTACGAGAAGGACAGGCCGCTGCCCGTCGCGCACGACGCGCAGAACATCCTGCTGATCGGCTCCGACACCCGGTCCGGCGACAACAGCGCCTACGGCCGTGACGACGGTGGCAGCCAGCGCTCGGACACGACGATCCTGCTGCACCTCGCCGCCGACCGCCGGAGCGCGACCGCGGTGTCCATCCCCCGCGACCTGATGTCCGAGATCCCCAGCTGCCACACGGAGGGCGGCAAGGCGACGAAGGCGCAGTTCGCGCAGTTCAACTGGGCCTTCGAGCTCGGCGGCACGGCCTGCACGATCCGCACGGTCGAGAACATGACGGGTATCCGGGTCGACCACCACATGGTCGTCGACTTCGCCGGTTTCAAGGACATGGTCGACGCCGTGGACGGCGTCGAGGTCTGCCTCAAGGAGCCGGTCGACGACCCGGACGCCCATCTCAAGCTCCCCGCCGGGCGGCAGAAGCTCGAGGGCGAGGAGGCTCTGGGCTACGTCCGGGCCCGTAAGTCGATCGGGAACGGCAGCGACACCGAGCGCATGGACCGCCAGCAGAAGTTCCTGGGTGCCCTCGTGAACAAGATGCAGAGCAACGGCGTCCTGCTGAACCCGACGCGGCTGTACCCGGTGCTGGATGCGGCGACCAAGTCGCTCACCACGGACCCGGGCCTCGACTCCCTGCGGGACCTGTACGACCTGGTGCGCGGCATGCGGAACGTACCGACCGAGAAGGTGCAGTTCCTGACCGTGCCCAGGCAGGCCTACCGCGCCGACGCGAACCGGGACGAGCTCGTGCAGCCGGCCGCCGACAGGCTCTTCACCCAGCTGCGGAAGGACGAACCCGTCGCCGTGGTCCCGCCCGAGAAAAACAATTCCGGTGATTCACAGCCGGATCACAGCTCCGAGAACCCGTCCGGCGAAAAGCCCGGCGGTACGGACGGGAGCCCCACGCCGGCTCCGACCTATTCGGGGTCGAATGCGGCGGACGACCCGTGCGGCTCGTAAAGCAATTCCCAAGTATCGGGACGCAATCGGAGTGAAATAGGCGAAATGCCCGGTTGTAAGGGGCGTGGACTTCGTCACGCCCGTGCCCTGTGACCGGTTCTGCCGGATACGCTGACGCGATCCGGTGCTCGTCGCCAGCAGACGGCACATGACCGGGAGAAGCGACCGAGCGCCCTGCCGGGGAAGGTGACTCGCGTGGCACCGACGGAGGATTCAGAAAACCGTGGACGCGCATAACCGTGGGCGGGCGGAGGAAATCGATCCCGCCGACCAGTGGGTGCTCAACCCGCAGACCGGCAATTACGAATTGCGACTGGACAACTCCGGAACAGAGTCGGCGGGCCCTTCCCGGGGGAACGCCGACCTCGCCGGTGGCGGCGAATCCGCCGAATCGCCCGGCCGTGTGCCCGCGCAGCGGAGCCGTACGCGCGGCCACAAGCAGCCGAGGTCCCGCCGCCGCAAGGTGCTGCTGTGGACCGGCGGGGTCATGGCCTTCGTGACCCTCGCCGGGTCGGCCGGGGCCTACGCGCTCTACCAGAAGTTCAACGGCAACCTCGCGACCGTCGACGTGGGCAGCGTGGGCAGCAGGACCGTCGCCCACGCCGACAGCCCGCTCAACATCCTGATCATCGGCACGGACAAGCGGACCGGCAAGGGCAACGAGGGGTACGGCGACAAGGGCAGCATCGGCCACGCCGACACCAACATCCTCTTCCACGTCTCCGCCGACCGCACCAACGCGACGGCGCTGAGCATCCCGCGCGACCTGATAACCGACATACCCGACTGCACCGTCAAGCAGCCGGACGGCTCGGAGAAGGTCATACCGGGCACGAAGAACATCCGCTTCAACGTGAGCCTCGGCCAGGAGGGGCGCGATCCCGGCTGCACGATGCGCACGGTCGAGAAGATCACCGGTCTGCCGGTGGACCACTTCATGATGGTCGACTTCAACGCGGTGAAGACGCTCTCCACCGCCGTCGGCGGCGTCGAGGTCTGCCTGGCCAAGAGCGTCAAGGACGACGACTCCCACCTCGACCTGCCGGCCGGGAAGTCCACCGTCGAGGGCGAACAGGCGCTGGCGTTCGTCCGCACCCGCCACAGTTTCGGGAACCGGAGCGACCTCGACCGGATCAAGGTCCAGCAGCAGTTCATCGGCTCGATGATCCGCCGGATGAAGTCCGAGGACACGCTCACCGACCCGCGCAAGCTCTTCAAGCTGGCCGACGCCGCGACCAAGGCGCTCACCGTCGACTCCGGAATCGGGTCGATCAAGAAGCTGACCTCGCTCGCCAGACAGCTCGGCAGGATCGACCCGAAGAACGTCACCTTCGTGACACTCCCGGTGAAGGACAATCCGGCCGAACCGACGCCCGTCACCGTGGTCGTGGACCAGCAGAAGGCTCCGCAGCTCTTCGGCCTGATGCGTTCGGACACCTCCCTCACCGAGGTGAAGGCGCAGGAGAGGGCGGCCAGGTCCAAGCGGGATGCGGTCCTCGAAGGCAGCAGGGCGAAGCCCGCCGACATCAGGGTCGACGTCCTGAACGGCGGTGACCTCACCGGTGCGGCTGGCGCGACCGTCCGCTGGCTGCAGGACGAGCAGGGCGTGCGCGGCTCGTCGAACGGGTCGAACGCCCCGGCGAAGATCGACAAGACCACCCTGGCGTACGTGCCGGCACAGGCGGACCAGGCCCGCGCGCTCGCGGACATCATGGGCCTGCCCGCCACCGCACTGAAGCAGGGGAAGCCCGGCACCGGAGGGACTCAGGCGATGGTGCTGACCCTGGGCGCGGACTACGAGGGCGCCGGAGTGCCCCTCACCGGTCCGCAGAAGGCACCGGAAGACATTCAGAAGGCCAGCGCCGACAAGGCGGAATGCGCGAAGTGACGATGGGTCGCCGCGCCACAGCGTAAGTCTGAGCAGCAGGGGGGTCCTGGTGGGACGGAACAGCACGCGCGGGGAAGAGGCGCGTCCTCGCGGGCGGCACGACCGCCCCGCCGTGAGCGGCGCGGGGGGCCGTAGCGGTCACGACAGGTCGAAGCGGCCGGCCGCGCCGGCCGGCGAGCAGCGCCCCGGCGGGCCGAACCGCCGTTCGCGGCGGGCGGCCAAAGGAGGCAAACGGCGGGTACTGCGCTGGGTGGCGTGCGTCCTCGCCCTGCTGATACTCGGCACCGGCGGCGCCGGTTACCTGTACTACAGACACCTCAACGGCAACATCAAGAAGGAGGACCTGACGCTCGGCGACAAGAAGATGGCCGACCACAAGGCCAACGCCGCGGGGCAGACGCCCCTGAACATCCTGCTCATCGGCTCCGACGCCCGGGACACCGAGGCCAACCAGAAGCTCGGCGGCGCCAAGGCCAACTTCGGGGGCCCCGCCCTCGCGGACGTGCAGATGCTGCTGCACGTCTCGGCGGACCGCAGCAACATGTCGGTCGTCAGCATGCCGCGCGACACCATGCTGAAGATGCCCAAGTGCACCGACCCCGACTCCGGCAAGGTCTTCCCCGCCAGCACGGACGTCGTCCAGACGAACGAGAGCCTGGAGCGCGGCGGTCCCGGGTGCACGGTGGCCGCCTGGTACGAGCTCACCGGCATCACCATCGACCACTTCATGTTGATCGACTTCGCCGGCGTGGTCTCGATGGCCGACGCGGTGGGCGGCGTCCCGGTCTGTGTCAGGGCCAACGTCTACTCACACACGAGGGACGGCAAGGGATCGGGCCTGAAGCTGACGAAGGGCACCCATGCCGTCAAGGGCAAGCAGGCCCTCCAGTGGCTGCGCACGCGGTACGGCTTCGAGGACAACACGGACCTCGGCCGGACCAAGGCCCAGCACCAGTACCTCAACTCGATGGTGCGTGAACTGCGCAAGGGGACCAAGCTCACCGACCCCGGGAGGCTGACGGACCTGGCGGAGGCCGCCACCAGCGCGCTGACGGTGGACAAGGGCCTCGACACCGTCAAGAAGCTGTACGACCTGGCCGACGAGCTCAAGAAGGCGCCGACCGACCGCATCACGATGACGACCATGCCGAACGTCTACGGCACGGGAGCGCTCAGCGGGCGGGTCTTCCCGAAACCGGAGGAGGCCGAGCAGGTCTTCCGGATGATCCGTGAGGACATCCCGCTGGACGGCAAGGCGTCCAAGCGCAAGACGCCGGTCACGAAGGACCCGGCGGACGCGCCCGCCGACATCGCGGTCAGCGTGCGCAACGCTACCGGCACGGACACGCTCGGTCCGGCCCAGGGCCGTGCGGGCACGGTCGAGAAGCTGCTGAAGGACGCCGGCTTCACCAGGGCGTCGACCGACTCGCAGAACGTCGAGGGCGCGGCCAGGACCGGCATCCTCTACCCGAGCGCGGACCTGGAGGGCGATGCCCAGGCGGTCGCCAAGGCACTCGGGATCCCGGCGTCGCAGGTCAAGAAGTCGACCGATGTGTCGGGCATCGTCCTGGCGGTCGGCGCGGACTGGCGCGAGGCGGGGGCGTACCCGGCCAAGGCCGCGGACGAGAAGACCCCGGAGTCGGCCAACCCGCTGAACGGCGCGGACGAAGAGGCCTGCATGGAGGTCAACCCTGGCTTCACCTTCTGACGCGCATATGGGACAGGCCCCGCCGGCGCCGGCGGGGCC
>NZ_JBHVCT010000074.1:0-31410 GCF_042803195.1 Streptomyces sp. NPDC057428 | reverse complement strand
CATCCAGCCCCACCCTCCCACTGACGGACAGGACGATCATGCCAGCCCCCCCATCGCCCGGGGGTGTCGCTTTGCGGATTTCCCAACGGAGTCCTGAAGGAGGGGGCTTCTCTCTATACCTGGTCGGCGTGGAGACGGACCAGCCCGGCCCGTAGAACGTTGGTGGCTCCCACTGTGTCGGCGTGCGCCAGGTGGCCGCAGGCGACGCAGTGGAACTTTGCCTGTGTGGGCCGGTTCTCCTTGGCGGTATGCCCGCATTCGGGGCACATCCGGGAGGTGTTGCGGGGGTCCACGGCGATCACTTCCCGGCCGGCGCTTTCAGCCTTGCTCGCGAGGATCTTCAGGAACACCCCCCATCCGGCATCCGAGATCGAGCGGTTGAGTCCGGTCTTTGCGGCAGCCCCGTTGGGCAGGTAGCCGCCTGGCCGCTCGGGATCGGGCTTCGGCGCGACGGCCCTGACCATGCTGCGGATCGTCAGGTTCTCGTGCGCGATGACATCGTGCTCGCGGACCAGGGCGAGCGCGGTCTTGTGGGCGTGGTCGAGGCGCTGACGGCGGACCTTGCCATGCAGCTCGGCAACTCTGCCGACCGCACGGCGGTGGTTCGCGGTGCGCTTGTCACGCCGGACGCGCGGGAAGCGTGCGAGGGCCTGCTACGCGGCTTCGAGCCGGGCGGCATTGCGGCGACCGTGGCGCGGATTGGGCACGAAGCCGCCGTCGGAATCGGCGAGGAAGTACGCGATGCCCAGGTCGATGCCGACGGCCGAGCCGGTTCCGGGGAGCGGTTCGGGCCGGTCCTGCTCGGCGGTCAGCACGACGAACCACTTCGCACCTTCGCGCTTGACGCCGACCGTCTTGACCCTGCCGACGACCCGGCGGTGCTGATGAACCTTGACGTGCCCGACGCCCTGGAGACGGACACGGGTGACCGGGTCATGGGGAGTGGCGTCCCAGCGGCAGCCGTCACCGTCCTTCGGGAAATCCACCGTGCCGAACCAGCTCACACCCCTGAACCGGGGATAGCCGGGTGCGTCCCCGGACCTGACCCGGCGGAAGAACGCAGTGAACGCCCTCTCGAGTCGGCGGAGCGTGGCCTGCTGCGAGGAGAACGACCAACGGCCCTGACGCTCCGGGTCGAACGCCCGGATCTCCTTGAGCTGCGCCGACTGCTGCCCGTACTTCACGGACGTCTTCGAGACGTGCCGGTAGGCGTCACGGCGTTCCTGCAACGCCCCGTTGTAGAGCGAACAGTGATCACGGAGCATCTCACCCAGGGCAACCCGCTGGCCCACGGTGGGCCGCATAAGGAACTTGTACGCACGAATCATCCGGCCCACCCCCCCTTCCGCCTCTGGCTCCACCGACCCTACAACGCTCGGTGTATATCACCACACCGGGAACAAAATCCCGATAATCACACCGGCCGACATGTCATCCACACCCTGCACACACACTTGGTGTTCGTAACCAAATACCGGCGTGACGTCCTCGATGACGCCACGCTCGAACGCCACGAACAGATCATGCACAAGGCCTGCACCAGCACGTCACCTCCCCGCTACCTACGGGCTGAGCACACCGACCGGTCAACCAAAACGGCACGGAATCCGCCTTCTGCTCCCGCACCTACTTCTACTTCACGGGTTCCAGCGGTAACCCACCCCTGACCGTGACCCACCCAGTACATCGAAGAGCAGAAACGCCCCCTCTGAACGTCAAAACGGAAGCGCAAAGAGCTCCGGCGCTGCGCGCCTCCGGTCTCGGGATGCGTTTCCCTCCCCGGCTGAAGCCGGGGATACCCACGCAAGATCAGGGATGGAGAGTCCGGCCAGCAGCGGCATCGCGTATAGGATGATCGACTTTCCGGAGCGCTTCGCGGCGGCGTAGACGATCGGTGCGAGGACGAAGATGCCGACGTCGAAGAAGACCGGGATGCCGAAGATGAGGCCGGTGAGCCCCATGGCGAGCGGGGCGCGCTTCTCCCCGAAGAGGTTCAGCAGGCGGCTGCTCAGGACTTCCGCCCCGCCGGAGACCTCGAGGATGGCGCCGAGCATCGTGCCGAGCCCGATGATGATCGCGACGTGCCCGAGGATGCCGCCCATGCCGGACTCGATGACCGAGACGGCGGCGGACTTCTGGACCGTGCCGAAGAGTTCGGTGACGGAGAGACCGGCACCGAGGCCGACGGCTATGGACACGGCGAGCAGCGCGACGAACGGCTGAAGCCGGACCTTGATGATCAGGAGGAGCAGGAGCGCGATCCCGAGCGCGGCGACGGTCAGCAGACCGGGGGTGCCCCCGATCAGGAGGAGCAGTCCACCGGTGTGGGGTGGCGCCTCGGGGGCGGGTGCGGCGGCGAGCATCATGAGCGGTCAACTCCGTTGGGGACGGGGTCCTTCGGGGCAGGGGGGAGCGCGGCACGGCGTTCCCGTACGGGAGTGACGGGGCGCCGGGCCGTGCTGCGTGGTGCGGTGGATCGGAGGTCCGCCGTTCGGAGAGTGGCCGGCGGACGGGGTGATCAGCCCAGGACGGCGAGGGCGTCGATCTCGATGAGCAGCCCCTTGGGCAGGCCGACGTACACCGTCGTGCGTGCGGAGGCGGGAGCCTTGAGGCCCTGCTCCTCGAAGTAGGCGTTGTAGATCGCGTTCATCTCGGTGAAGTGGTCGACGTCCGTGAGGTACACGCGCATCATCATCACGTCGTCCCAGCTCGCACCGCCCTCCTCCAGGATCGCCTTGACGTTGGCGAAGGTCTGCAGGGTCTGCTCGCGCAGCGTCGGGCCGGCCGGGGTGGGGGCCTGGCCCTCCACGGCGGGCAGGAAGCCGACCTGACCGGCGACCTGGAGGATGTTCCCCTTCTTCACACCGTGCGAGAACTTCGCGGGCGGCGTGGTGTGGGTGCTGGGGGTGAGGGCGGTCTTCTCGGTCATGGTGGTTCAGGCTTTCTCGGTGGGGGTGGCGCCGGAGTACTCCCGGCTGATGGATTCCGCGGTACGGCGCACCAGCGGGAGAAGGGTGAGGAGTTCCTCGGCCGTGACGACCACGTTCGGCGCGGACACCGACATGGCGGCCACGACCCGGCCGTCCGCACCCCGGACGGGGGCGCCGACGCAGTTGATGGACTCCTCGTGGCCGCCGAGATCGGTGGCCCATCCCTGTTCGCGTACGACGGCGAGTTCCTTGAGGAAGGCACCGGCGTTCGGGACCGAACGGGATGTGTACATGGGGTAGTCGAGGCGTTCGGCGATCGCGCGCCGCTCGGGCTCGGTGAGGTCGGCGAGAAGCAGCTTGGCGACCGCGGCGACGGTGATCGCGACGGGCTTGCCGATCCGCGAGTACATCCGCACGGGGTAGCGGCTCTCCACCTTGTCGATGTAGAGGACCTCGCCCTCCTCGTACACCGCGAGGTGGACGGTGTGCCCGCACTGCTCGTTGAGCGCGACGAGGTGGCTGTGGGCGATCTCCCGCACGTCGAGGTTCTCGACGGCTTCCTGCGCGAGGGCGAAGAGACGGGCGCCGAGACGGTAGCGCTGGTCGTCCTGGCGGTAGACGAGTCCGTGCTCGTGGAGCGTGCGGAGCAGGCGCAGTGCCGTGGACTTGTGGACCCCTAGCCGCTCGGCGACCTGGCCGAGGTCAGCGGGGCCTTGGGCGAGCAGCGGCAGGATGCTCAGCGCGCGGTCGACGGTCTGGCTCATGTGACTCGTACCTCCTCGTTCGCCCCTTCGGCTGCTGTCCAGCCGGGGCCGAGACGAAGTGTCCCCCAGGCGTCGTCGTCCAGGGCGGCGAGCCGGTCGGCGTGTGCGCGGGCCGGGGGGCCGGTGAGGTCGCCGGGGACGGTGAGGACCGCGGCGGCCATGAGGTGGCCGTGCCGGGCCCGTTCCCGTACGGGCAGCCCGCGCAGGGTGGCGGAGAGGAATCCGGCGGCGAAGGCGTCGCCCGCACCGACGGCGGCGACGACGTCGACCCGCAGGGAGGGGACGACGGTGACGGTGTCACCGGCCGGCGTGCTCCCCTCGGGTCCGCCGTCCGTCCGTGAGAACACCGTGACACCGTCCGCGCTCCGCTTGACGACCAGGACCTCGGGCTCGGGAAGAGCGGCACGGATCGCTTCGGCCCCGGAGACACCCCATGCCTCCTCCGCCTCGTCCTCACCGACGAAGACGAGGTCGCAGCGGCGGGCGATGCCGAGCAGCACCTGCGGGCCCGCCTGCCTGCCGCGCCACAGGCCGGGCCGGTGGTTGACGTCGAAGGAGACGAGCGGCCGGCCGTCGCGGGGGGCGGTCAGGTCGGTCAGGAGGTCCAGGCAGTCGGCGGAGAGCGCGGCGGTGACGCCGGACAGGTGCAGGACGCGTCCGGAGAGGAGGTCCTCGTACGGCACGTTGTGCGGGGACATCGCGGAGGCGGCCGAGCCGGCCCGGTAGTACGCCACCTCGTGGGTGTCGGTGGCCCGGTCCGTCGCGGTGCGGAAGTAGATGCCGGTGGGGCGGTCCGGATCGCGGCGCACGGCGCTGGTGTCGACGCCGTAGGCGGCGATCGCCTCGACGAGGTGGTCGCCGAAGCCGTCGGCTCCGACGCGTCCGACCCATTTCGCCCGGTGGCCGGATGCGGCGAGCGCGCAGGCGACGTTGGACTCGGCTCCTCCGATCCCCCGGCCGAAGGCGGGGACGTCGGCGAGGCGGCCCGGCTGCGAGGGCAGGAACGTCACCATGGACTCGCCGAGGCAGACGACGTCCGCAGCGGCTGTCCTGGCTGCGTGTCCGGACACTCAGGGCTCCTCGTGGTCGGCCGTGGACGCCGGTGCTCACCATTGACCCGGCGTCGGCCAGGATGTTAGACAGCGTCAAGCGATATGCGCAATGGCCGTTGCAGACAATGCAACGAGCATGTCTCCGAGGAGGATCCCTTGGCCGCCCAGCAGCGCGCTGAACAGTCCGTGACGGCACTCGCCGGCGAGGTGGTCGACCACCGTTTCAAGGCGTTGCCGCCCGACGCGGAGGGGCTGACAGTCGGCGCCCTCGCGGCCGAGCGCCGCAACCTCTTCACCGGCGGCTTCACCACCCCCGTGCTGGCCCTGTCCGCGGAGTCGGTCGAGGCCAACCTCGCGCTCCTGGAGACGTACACCGAGCGGCACGGGCTGGCCTTCGCGCCGCACGGCAAGACGTCGATGTCCCCGCAGCTGTTCGCCCGCCAGTTGGAGCACGGCGCCTGGGGCATCACGGCCGCCGTCCCCCACCAGGTGCGGGTCTACCGGGCCCACGGCATCCGGCGGATCTTCCTGGCCAACGAGCTCGTCGACGCGGTGGCACTGCGCTGGCTGGCCGGAGAGCTGGACGCCGACCCCGGCTTCACCTTCGCCTGCTATGTCGACTCCGTGCGCGGCGTCGAGCTGATGGACGAGGCCCTGCGCGGGGCGGGCGCGGTACGCCCGGTCGACGTGGTGGTGGAGCTGGGTGCGGGCGAGACAGCCCGTACCGGCGCCCGCACGGAGGCGGACTGCGCGGAGGTGGCCGACGCCGTGGCGGCGGCGCCCACCCTGCGGCTGGTGGGCGTGGCCGGGTACGAGGGCGAGGTGCCGGACGCCTCCCCCGAGCGCGTGCGTGCCTGGCTCGGCCGGCTCGTCGCCCTGGCCGCGGACTTCGACACCGCCGGGCGCTTCCGGGCGCTCGCGGACGACGAGGAGATCCTGGTCAGCGCCGGCGGCAGCGCGTGGTTCGACGCGGTGGCCGACGTCTTCGCCGGTGTACCCGCACTGTCCAGGCCGGTGCTCAGGCTGCTGCGCTCGGGTGCGTACGTCAGTCACGACGACGGCCACTACCGCCACCTCACCCCCTTCAACCGGATCCCCGAGGAGGGTGCGCTGCGGCCCGCCTTCCGGCTGTGGGCGCAGGTCGTCTCCCGCCCCACGCCCGAGCAGGCCTTCGTCAACGCGGGCAAGCGCGACGCCGCCTACGACCTGGACCTGCCCGAGGCGCAGGTCATCCGCTCCGCGCGCGACGGCTCGGTGCGGCCCGCCACGGGGGTGACCGTGACCGGGCTCTCCGACCAGCACGGCTGGGTACGGACGGACGCGGACACCGGGCTGGAGGTCGGCGACTGGGTCGGGATGGGCCTCTCGCACCCCTGCACGTCCTTCGACAAGTGGCAGCTCATCCCGCTGGTCGAGGCGGACGGCACCGTCACCGACTACATCCGCACCTTCTTCTGATCCCGGCGGAGCCGCTCCCCTCCCGAAAGGCGACATCCCGATGGACCTGGTCATCCGCGACACCACCGTCGTCGACGGCACCGGCGCGCCCTCATACCGCGCCGACGTGGGCATCACGGACGGGCGGATCTCCGAGATCCGCAGGGAGGGCGACGGGCAACGCCCGGCCGCCGCCCGCACCCTGGACGCCGACGGCCTCGCGCTGTCGCCGGGCTTCATCGACATGCACGCGCACAGCGACCTCGCACTCCTGCGCGACCCGGACCACAGTGCGAAGGCGGCCCAGGGCGTCACCCTCGAAGTGATCGGCCAGGACGGCCTGTCGTACGCCCCCGCGGACGACCGCACCCTGGCCGAGGTGCGCCGAACGATCGCCGGGTGGAACGGCGACGGCGGTGACATCGACTTCGACTGGCGCACCGTCGGCGGCTACCTGGACCGTCTCGACCGCAACTTCGGCGGGCAGGGCATCGCCGTCAACGCCGCCTACCTGATCCCGCAGGGCACGGTGCGGATGCTCGCGGTCGGCTGGGACGACAGGCCGGCCACGGACGCCGAGCTGGCGCGGATGAAGGAGCTCGTCGCCCAGGGCATGACCGAGGGCGCGGTCGGGATGTCCTCGGGCCTGACGTACACCCCCGGGATGTACGCGAAGGACACCGAACTCACCGAGCTGTGCCGGGTGGTGGCCGCGCACGGTGGCTACTACTGCCCGCACCACCGCTCGTACGGCGCCGGGGCCCTCCAGGCGTACGAGGAGATGGTGCGGCTCACCCGGGACGCGGGCTGCGCCCTCCATCTCGCGCACGCCACCATGAACTTCGGTGTGAACGAAGGCAGGGCCCCCGATCTGCTGGCGCTCCTGGACGACGCGCTCGCCGGGGGCGCGGACATCTCCCTGGACACCTACCCGTACACCCCGGGATGTACGACGCTCGTCGCGATGCTGCCCAGCTGGGCGGGCGAGGGCGGGCCCGGGTCGGTCATGATCCGGCTCGCGGACGAGGAGACGGCGGGGCGGATCCGCCACCACATGGAGGCCGTGGGCTCCGACGGCTGCCACGGGGTCCCGATCGAGTGGGACACGATAGAGATCTCCGGCGTCGGCAACCCGGACCTGTCCGCCTACGTCGGCCGCACGGTGGCCGAGTCGGCACGCCTGCGGGGCGAGGAGGCGTGGGTGACGGCCCGCCGGCTGCTCGTCGAGGACCGGCTCGGCACCACGATCCTCCAGCACGTCGGGCACGAGGAGAACGTGCGCCAGATCATGCGGCACCGGGTCCACACCGGCGGCAGCGACGGCATCCTCCAGGGTGACAAGCCCCACCCCCGCGCCTACGGCACGTTCCCCCAGTATCTCGGCCGGTACGTCAGGGAGCTGGGCATCCTCTCGCTGGAGGAGTGCGTCGCGCACCTGACGTCGAGGCCGGCCGCCCGCCTGCGCCTGCCGGACCGGGGGTACGTCCGCGAGGGCTACCGCGCGGACCTCGTCCTCTTCGACCCGGCCACGGTCGCGGCCGGGTCGACCTTCGAGGAGCCGCGCACTCTTCCCGTGGGCGTCCCGCACGTCCTCATCGACGGGCACTTCGTCGTCCAGGACGGGAAGCGGACCTCCGTACTGGCCGGCAGGGCGGTGCGGGGCGCGGGGGGCGCAACCAAGGAGTGAGAGCGGCCGGACCCTCCACAGCCGGTCAAGCGAAACGCGACCGCGCGGGCACCCTCACGTGCGGGAGCGGGCGTGGTTCCTCTCGCGCCAGGCCCGAGGCGAGACTCCATAAGTCCGTTTGAACACCTTGCTGAAGTGGGTCGCGTCCACGAAGCCCCAACGTCGTCCTACCGCCGCGATGGTCCGCAGCCGCCCATCCGGGCCGGCCAGCTCCCGCCTGCATTCGGCCAGGCGACGGGTGCGAATCCAGTCTCCGAGGCTGATTCCCGACCGGGACAGCACAGCGTAGAGATGACGTACGGAGATGCCGTGTGCGGCGGCAATCCGTGCCGCTGACAGATCGGGGTCAGCCAGATGCTCCTGGATGAAATGAGTGACCCGCAGGCTGAGGCTCGCCTCCAACGGTGCTCTGGCCAAACTGGAGTTGCCACGCTGCGTGGTCAGAACGGCGTGGAGCAGTTCGACGCTGGGTTCTACGACGGAGTCGGCCTGCGCGCCCTGGTGCAGATCGTCGCTGAGGGCCAGTTGTGAGAAGTAGGTGAAGGCGAGGCGCGCAACAGGGTTGCCGGCTCCCAGGGCGACCGTGGTGCTGTCCCGTAGCAACCGGTCGGGGAGCGCGAGTGCAGCACGCGGGAAACGCAAAAAGTGGTGGTCGACGCCCTCGTCGAAGAGGAGCGTGTAGGGAGCGATCGATTCGTAGACAGCGAGTTCCCCCGGCCGCAGCACGCACTCCCGGCCGTTCTGCGCCACCAGGCTGGTGCCCGACACCTGAAGGCCGAGGAAGACGGCCGGCTCCTCGTCCTCCCGGGCCAGCCGCTCCGTCCGACGGATCGTGACCGCAGTCGCCCGCGCCGAACAGATCCGGAGGGGCCCCACGGCGCCGAGTCCTATGCGGACGGAGATGTCCTCAGCCCGCGGACGGTGGTCGATGTCGACCGCCACCACGGATTCCCACACCGCGTTCCGGACCACTTCCTCCCGGTCCCGCGACGGAACGTACGCCGTGTCCAGGACCGGGCTCATGCGACAGACCTCCGTCCGTTCCGATCACAGAGCCGGCCTGGCAGTACTTCAGCCCGTTGCCGCACAACGCTCCCCCTCGACGCGTCGGTTCCTTACGTCAGTGTGTCGAAGGCCCTGCAGGCCGTGCAACTGCTTCGACGGCCACACACGGTGCCGGATCTCGCCGCCGCGGCGCCACCTCGATGCGGTGCACAACTGACAAAACCCTCTGCACAGATGACACATTCCGAATCCCTCGATGCCCCTAAGGTCCATGGGCGGGGCCGGAGGCTCATCAAAGGCGGCTCGGACGCCGCGTCAACCGTAGGGAGCGCATCACGTGAGGCGGAAATTCCCCTTATCCGTAGCCGTCATGGCGGCTGCCTGCCTCACTGCGGGTTGTAGCGCCGGACCGGCGGCCACGGCGAACTCGGAAGCACCACCGAAGAGGGACACGGTCGCAATTTCGGACAGAGAGCTCCGGGACCTGACCATCCCCGAGGAGATCGAAATCGAGTACGCCGAGTACGCACTCGTCAAGGAGTGCATGGAGAACAAGGGATTCTCGTACTGGGTGGGACCAGTAGCGGGCGTCGACGCTCGCAAAGCGGGACGCTACGTGATCGACGACGTCGCGTGGGCGAAGAAGTGCGGCTACGGCCGGCCCTTCGACGAGGCGGCCGAGAAGGAGCGCAGCGAGCACCCCAACGTCCGGTTCCCCAACGCACTCCCGAGGAAGGACCGCATCCGTTACAACACGGCCCTCAACGGCGACTACAACGACGTACTGAGCGTGGACCTGCCGGCCGGTGGCGCCATCGAGACTCCCCGGTCAGGCTGCTGGGCCGGAGCCCGGGCCCGCCTCTACGGAGACCTCGAGGCCTGGTTCAAGGCAAAGAAGACCGTCACGAGCCTCACCCCGCTCTACGTCCCGAAAATCCTCGCGGACGAGCGGATGAAAAAGACGGTCGGCGCCTGGTCGCGCTGCATGGAGGAAGCCGGTCGCCCATTCGCCTCCCCGGATGAGATCCGCGAGAAGCGCGCAGCGAACACCGCGGGAATGAGCTCGCGCGAGGCCCAGGCTCGCGAGGTCGAATTGGCGGTGACCGAGGCCACGTGTGCCGTCAGGACGAATCTCGGAAAAACCGCGCGCCGACTCGAGCGGGAATTCCGGTCCACCCTGTTGAAAAAGTATGCCAAGGAGAATGCCGCCTACCAGCGCATGGGGCTGGCCGCACTCTCCCGAGCCCGAGATCTCACCGGCGAGTGACTCACAGGTTTCCGCGGCACAGCGGTCGCGGATGAATTTACACCGACACATGAAGGAGCACCACCTCATGCGTAAGGCTTTCGCTGCCCTCACGACCGTCGCCGTGGCATCCCTCGGCGCCCTCGTCCCCGCGACCTCCGCCCAGGCGGCGGACTGCTCGGACGCCATGGCCGGCGCGCTCTCCGGCTACATGTACGCCTATGACAGCACCAACTGCATCGGCCACCTCGGGCACGCGTCTGGCGACGACTCCAACTGGGGCGACTCCGCGCTGAGCTTCCAGGGCGGCGACACCAACAAGGCCTCGTCGATCCTGAACAACGGCAACAGCTACGAGGTCAAGTTCTACAACGGCACCGGCTACAGCGGTGGACACATCTGCCTCAGCAGGTCCGAGGGCTGGGCGTCCAACCTGTCCGACGACAAGTACAACAACGGCGCCTCCGCGAACAACAGCATCAGCAGCCACGCGTGGGCCAGCGCTTCCAACTGCTCCAAGTGGGCGGTGTGACGCTACCCGTGCAGGGAAACGAACCGCGGCTCCTACACGCCTGAGCCACCTCGGCCCGTCGGCTTGTTCCCGGCGGGCCGAGGTGCGCCCCGGTCGGGCCACCTGAGCCGGGCGTACACGGCGTCCGGGAGGTGCTGCGTCCCGCCCGGACGAGGGCCGGCGCCCGCCGCATGGCACACGCGAGCCGTGTTCCCCGTATCTCTTGTGCCGTCATCGGACTTGAGGAACCTCTGAGGTGTCTGCGTAGGCTCGGGGCATGACACTCGACCTCGACGCCTACTTCGCCCGCATCGGCTGGTCCGGGGAGCGCCGCCCCACAGTGGAGGTGCTGCGGTCCGTGCACCGCGCCCACATGCTGGGCATCCCGTTCGAGAATCTGGAACCCCTCCTCGGCAGCGCCCCCTCGCTCACGCTCCCGGACCTGGAGAGGAAGCTCGTCCGCAGCGAACGCGGCGGATACTGCTACGAGCACAACACGCTGCTCGCCGCCGTCCTGACCCAGCTCGGATTCCGGGTGACGCTGCTGACGGCGCGGGTGGTCCTGGGCGCGGCCCCCGGTGACGTCAGGCCCCGAACGCACATGCTGATGAAGGTGGAGACGGAGGACGGGTCCACCCCCTTCATCGCCGACGTCGGCTTCGGCGCGGACGGGGCACTGCTGGAACCGATCCCCCTCGTGGAGGACGCCGAACTGCTCGACACCCCGCGCCGCCACCGGCTGGTCCACGCCCCGCACGAAGGTCCGCTGGAGATGTGGGAGCTGCAGACCGACAAGGGCGGCTACTGGGAACCGCAGTACGAGTTCACTCTGGAGCCGTTCGAGACCCCGGACTACGACGTCATCAACTGGCACGTCGCGACGAACCCGCGCTCGCCGTTCCGGCAGGCGGTGTACGCCCAGCGCACCCTGCCGGGCCGCCACCTGGCCCTGTCCGGGCGGACGCTCGTGGAGACCGCCGACGACGGCACGGTCGAGGAGCGGGAGCTGAGCGGCCCGGCCGAGGTGCTGCGCGTCCTGGCCGAGGACTTCGGCGTACGGCTCCCCGAGGGGACCGTCCTGCCCGGCTGAGCGGCCTGGCCCGGCTGCTCCCCCGCGGCCCCGGGCGGGTGCGGCCGGGGGCCTGCTCCGGAGCGCTCGCGGCGCGCCCGCGTGGCGTATCTCACCCGCCTCCCGCGGCACGCCCGCATTCCAAGCCGCGGCGCCGCCCTGACCGGCCGATCCACGGTCGCCGGCCGGGGCGGCATGCCGATGGAAGACCCGGCGCACCGCCAGGGACCCCCGGAGGGAGCAACCGGTGCGCGAACCGGGAGCAGGGCGCGAAACACGGTCGTAAGCTCGCCGACATGCAGGTCATCCAGTCCACGAAGCTCTCCGGCGTCTGTTACGAAATCCGCGGCCCCGTGCTCGAGGAAGCCATGCGGCTCGAAGCGGCAGGTCACCGCATCCTCAAGCTCAACACCGGCAACCCGGCGGCGTTCGGGTTCGAGTGCCCGCCGGAGATCCTCGAGGACATCCTGCGCAACCTTTCGGGGGCGCACGGCTACGGCGACGCGAAGGGCCTGCTGTCCGCGCGCCGGGCGGTGATGCAGCACTACCAGACCAAGGGCATCGACCTCGACGTCGAGGACGTCTACCTGGGCAACGGCGTGTCCGAGCTCATCCAGATGTCGATGCAGGCGCTGCTGGACGACGGCGACGAGGTGCTCGTCCCGGCCCCGGACTACCCGCTGTGGACGGCCTCGGTCTCGCTGGCGGGCGGTACGGCCGTGCACTACCGGTGCGACGAGCAGGCCGACTGGATGCCCGACCTCGCGGACGTCGAGCGGAAGATCACCGACCGCACCAAGGCGCTCGTGATCATCAACCCGAACAACCCGACCGGCGCGGTGTACGACGACGAGATGCTGCGCGGGCTGACGGAGATCGCCCGGCGCCACAACCTCCTCGTCTGCTCCGACGAGATCTACGACCGGATCCTGTACGACGGCGCGACCCACACCCCGACGGCGGCGATCGCCCCGGACCTGATGGTGCTCACCTTCAACGGACTGTCCAAGAACTACCGGATCGCGGGGTACCGCTCCGGCTGGATGGCGGTCTGCGGCCCGAAGGCGCACGCCTCCTCGTACATCGAGGGTCTGACGGTCCTGGCCAACATGCGCCTGTGCGCCAACATGCCGGCGCAGCACGCGGTGGCCACCGCGCTCGGCGGCCGCCAGTCGATCAACGAGCTCGTGCTGCCCGGCGGCCGGATCCTGGAGCAGCGGGACGTGGCGTACGACCTGCTGACGCAGATCCCGGGCGTGACCTGTGTGAAGCCGAAGGGGGCGCTGTACCTCTTCCCCAGGCTCGACCCCAAGGTCTTCAAGATCAAGGACGACCGGCAGATGGTCCTCGACCTGCTGCGGGCGGAGAAGATCATGGTGGTACAGGGCACGGGCTTCAACTGGCCCGACCCGGATCACTTCCGGGTGGTCACCCTGCCTCCCGTCCAGGAGTTGGCCGACGCCGTCACGCGTATCGGCACCTTCCTCGACGGCTACAGCCAGCCGTAGTTCCGCCCCCACTCGGATCTCACACAACTTTAGACTGAATCCAAGTTAGGATGGTCCTACTGCATCACCAGGAGGCCATCCATGTACGAGCCGATCCGAACGAAATCGGTCCACTCGCCGGCCGACGACGCCGGCTTCCCGCACCGCACGCGCGAGGAGGAGCTGGACATCCAGCTCGCGGGCCATCTGGCCGCGCTCCTAGCGGTCACCGACGAGCTGGATCCCGCCCTCCTGGGCGACCGCATCGCCGAGCAGGTGGCCCGGCTCCGCGGCGCCCCGCCCGCCCGGCACGCCGGGCGCGGCGACACGCCCCTGGCCGCTCTGCACCGCCGGGCGCACGCACTCGCGGGACGGGCCCTCGTCGTAGCGGCGTCCCGCGCCGACACGGCCGTCGCGATCCTCGCGGCCGAGGCCATGGACGCGCACACCGCCGCCCTGTCCGGCCTCACCGCACCGGCCGCCCTGGTCGGCACCCCCTGACGGCCCCGGTCCCGGGTCGGGAAGACGCGTGGACCGGGTGCCACACACCACGGGCGCCGACGGGCGCCGTGCCCCCGCCTCCGGGAACAGGGCGGCACCCGGAGCCGTGAGCGGGCTCCGGGTGCCGTACCGCGGCGGCCCGTCGGCCCCCACAGGTCAGGGCGGACGCCGGAGGCCCGGCCGCGGGGTTCGAGGAGCCTCAGAGGACAGGCTCTCAGCCCAGGCGCCGCACCAGCGCGCGGTACTCGTCCCACAGCTCCTTGGGCGTGTGGTCGCCGAAGGTGTTGAGGTGCTCGGGGATGAGTGCGGCCTCCTCACGCCAGACCTCCTTGTCGACGTTCAGCAGGAAGTCGAGGTCCGGCTCGGAGAGGTCCAGGCCCTCGGTGTCGAGGGAGCCCTTGGCCGGCAGGATGCCGATCGGTGTCTCGACACCCTCGGCGGTGCCCTCCAGGCGCTGGACGATCCATTTGAGGACGCGGCTGTTCTCGCCGAAGCCGGGCCACACGAACTTCCCCGCCTCGTTCTTGCGGAACCAGTTCACGTAGTAGATCTTCGGGAGCCTGGACTGGTCCGCCTTGTCGGCGCCGACCTCGATCCAGTGCTTCATGTAGTCGCCCATGTTGTAGCCGCAGAACGGCAGCATGGCGAAGGGGTCGCGGCGCAGCTCCCCGACCCTGCCCTCGGCGGCGGCCGTCTTCTCGGAGGCGACGTTGGCCCCGAGGAAGACGCCGTGCTGCCAGGTGAAGGACTCGGTGACCAGCGGGACCGCGGAGGCGCGGCGGCCGCCGAAGAGGATCGCCGAGATCGGCACGCCCTTCGGGTCCTCCCACTCCGGCGCGATGATCGGGCACTGCCCGGCGGGGACGGTGAAGCGGGCGTTCGGATGGGCGGCGGGCGTGCCGGACTCCGGGGTCCAGTCGTTGCCCTTCCAGTCCGTGAGGTGCGAGGGGAGCTCCTCGGTCATCCCCTCCCACCAGACGTCGCCGTCGTCGGTGAGCGCGACGTTGGTGAAGACGGAGTTGCCCCACATGGTCTTCATGGCGTTGGCGTTGGTGTGCTCGCCGGTGCCGGGCGCGACACCGAAGAAGCCGGCCTCGGGGTTGATCGCGTACAGCTGACCGTCCTCGCCGAAGCGCATCCAGGCGATGTCGTCGCCGATGGTCTCGACGGTCCAGCCGGGGATCGTGGGCTCCAGCATGGCGAGGTTGGTCTTGCCGCAGGCACTGGGGAACGCGGCGGCGACGTACCTGCTCTCCCCGCGCGGCGGCGTGAGCTTGAGGATCAGCATGTGCTCGGCGAGCCAGCCCTCGTCCCGGGCCATGACGGAGGCGATGCGCAGCGCGTAGCACTTCTTGCCCAGCAGGGCGTTGCCGCCGTAGCCGGAACCGAAGGACCAGATCTCGCGGTCCTCGGGGAAGTGCGAGATGTACTTGGTGGAGTTGCAGGGCCACGGCACGTCCTCCTGGCCCTCTTCCAGGGGAGCGCCGAGGGTGTGGACGGCCTTGACGAAGAAGCCGTCGGTGCCCAGTTCGTCGAGGACCTCCTGGCCCATGCGCGTCATGGTGCGCATCGACACGGCGACGTAGGCGGAGTCGGTGATCTCGACGCCGATCGCGGAGAGCGGTGAGCCGACGGGGCCCATGCAGAACGGGACGACGTACATGGTGCGACCACGCATGGAGCCGCGGAAGACGCCGTTCCGGCCGGCGAAGATCTCCCGCATCTCGGCGGGGGCCTTCCAGTGGTTGGTCGGGCCCGCGTCCTCCTCCTTCTCGGAGCAGATGAAGGTGCGGTCCTCGACGCGTGCCACATCGGTCGGGTCGGAGGCCGCGTAGTACGAGTTGGGGCGCTTGACCGGGTCGAGAGCGGTGAAGGTGCCCTTGGCCACGAGCTCTCCGCACAGGCGCTCGTACTCGGCCTCGGAACCGTCGCACCAGACCACACGGTCGGGCTCGGCCAGGGCAGCGATCTCGTCTACCCAGGAGGCGAGCTCCTGGTGCTGGGTGGGAACAGTGAGGGGAGCCGCGATGTCGCGCGCCACGAT
Source organism: Streptomyces sp. NPDC057428 (assembly GCF_042803195.1). NCBI lineage: Bacteria > Bacillati > Actinomycetota > Actinomycetes > Kitasatosporales > Streptomycetaceae > Streptomyces > Streptomyces sp. NPDC057428. The sequence goes on along the minus strand of NZ_JBHVCT010000074.1, from coordinate 15,677 downwards.
CGCTCCTAGTCAGAGGGTGTGTTGTCAGGCCCCGTGGGGGCTGCGACCCGGATGCTGACCCCGCCGATCCCCCTGGCGCTCATCCGGTGCCGACCGCACTCATTTGATCATCCGACCATCGCGCCCATATGTCCAGAGGGCCGCACACGTGAGCATCGCCACTCGAATCGGAAACCTACGGAAGCGTAGGTAGCATGCGGACATGACTTCCGCAGCGGCCGCGTCCGGACCTGTCGAGCTCACCGACCCCATCCCGGTGAAACCACGGATGCGGGGCTGGCTGCACGCCGGCATGTTCCCGGCCGTGCTGATAGCGGGCATCACCCTGATCGCCCTGACCGGCAGCACCCGCGCGCGGGTGGCCTGCGCGGTCTACATAGCCAGCGCCTGCCTGCTCTTCGGCGTGAGCGCGGTCTACCACCGGGGCACCTGGGGCCCGCGCGGCGAGGCGGTGCTGCGGCGGCTCGACCACGCCAACATCTTCCTGATCATCGCGGGCACCTACACCCCGCTGACGCTCCTGCTGCTGCCCGACTCCACCGGCCGGCCGCTCATGTGGGCGGTCTGGGGGGCCGCGGCGGCCGGAATAGCCTTCCGCGTGTTCTGGGTCGGCGCCCCGCGCTGGCTCTACACCCCGTGCTACATCGCCATGGGCTGGGCCGCGGTCTTCTTCCTGCCGGACTTCATGCGCGCCGGCGGCGTCGCGGTGCTGGTCCTCGTCGTCGTCGGCGGACTGCTCTACAGCGCGGGCGGCGTCATATACGGCATCAAGCGGCCGAACCCGTCGCCCCGTTGGTTCGGCTTCCACGAGGTGTTCCACTCACTCACCCTGGCGGCGTTCATCGTGCACTACGTCGGCATCTCGCTGGTGGCCTACCAGCACGGCTGAGGGGTCTCCCCGCACGTCGAAGGGCCCGGCCACACGGCCGGGCCCTTCAACGTAGCCGCGTCAGCCGCGTCAGCCGCCGAGCTTCGCGGCCAGTTCGGTCGCGTCCGTCGTCGGCGCGTCGCAGACGAAGTGACGGCAGACGTACGCCGTGGGCGCGCCGCCCACCAGCGGCCGGTCCACCAGCAGCGGGAACTCGGCGGCGGCTTCGGGCACCTCGCCCGCCGCGACGACCGCCCCGGGAGCCCGGCCCAGCAGCGCCGTCCGGTGCAGCTCACCGGCGACGGGGCCGGCCACCGCCACCTCGCGCGGACCGTCCAGCAGCGCCTCGGCGACAGCGAGCCCCCAGCCGATGAACCGGGGCGCCTTGGGACCGAGCGCCCCGACGACGCCCAGCGCCCCCTCCGCCGCCGTGCGGTGCGCCTCGGAGCCGGTGTGCGCGGCGTACGAGAGCATCGCGCCGGCCGCGGCCGTCCAGCCCGCCGGGGTGGCGCTGTCGGTGGGGTCCTGGGGACGCCTGATCAACTGCTCGGCGTCGTCCGCGGTGTCGAACAGCTGACCGCCCTCGCCGGTGAAGCGCTCCAGCACGATGTCCAGCAGGAAGCCGGCGAACTCCAGCCAGGCACCCTCACCGGTGACCGAGGCGAGCGCGAGGAAGCCCTCCGCGACGTCGCCGTAGTCCTCCAGGACCCCGGCGTTGTCCCCGGCACGGCCGTCCTTCGACGTACGGCACAGCCGGGCGGCGTCCCCCATGTGCACCCGCACCAGCAGATCGGCGGCCTCGGTGGCCCGCTCGACCAGGTCCGGGCGGTCGAAGTAGGCACCCGTCTCGGCGAGCGCGGCGACCGCCAGTCCGTTCCAGGCCGCCACGATCTTGTCGTCGCGCTCGGGGCGGGGCCGCAGTTCGCGCGCGGCCAGCAGCCGGGCCCGTACGCTTGCGACCCGCTCGGTTTCGGCGTGCTCCGCCTCACCGGTGCGCGCGAGCCGCAGGACCGAGGAACCCTCCTCGAAGGTGCCCTCGTCGGTCACCCCGAAGTACCCGGCGGCGAAGGCGGCGTCCTCCTCGCCGAGCACCTCGCGCAGCTGCGCGGGCGTCCAGACGTAGAACGCGCCCTCGACGTGCCGCCCCTGCGCGTCTTCGCTGTCCGCGTCGAGCGCGGAGGCGAATCCGCCCTCGGCCGTCCGCAGTTCACGCACCATGAAGTCGGCGGTCTCCAGGGCGACCCGGCGGGCCAGGTCCGAGCCGGTGGCCCGCCACAGGTGGGCGTAGACGCGGCACAGCAGGGCGTTGTCGTAGAGCATCTTCTCGAAGTGCGGGACCACCCACTCCCGGTCCACCGAGTAGCGGGCGAAGCCGCCGCCGAGCTGGTCGTAGATCCCGCCGTGCGCCATGGCGGCGCAGCTGTCCGCGGCCATCTGCAGGGCGCCCTCGGCGCCGGTGCGGGCGTGGTGGCGCAGCAGGAACTCGATGACCATGGCCGGCGGGAACTTGGGCGCGCCGCCGAATCCGCCGTGCTTCTCGTCGTAGTCCCGGGTCAGCCGCAGCAGTGCCTGCGCGAGTTCCGCCTCGCCCGGCACGCCGGCTCCGGCCGGGGACAGCGAGCGGCCCGCCAGGTCGCCCACGATCCGCGCGGCCACCTCGGCGACCTCGTCGCGCCGGTCGGTCCAGGCGGCCACCACCCCTTCGAGAACCTGGTGGAAGGAGGGCATGCCGTGGCGGGGCTCGGGCGGGAAGTACGTCCCGAAGTAGAACGGCTCGGCGTCCGGGGTCAGGAAGACGGTCATCGGCCAGCCGCCCTGGCCGGTCGCGGCCTGCACGGCTTCCATGTAGACGGCGTCGACGTCGGGGCGCTCCTCGCGGTCGACCTTCACCGGCACGAAGTTCGCGTTGAGGTAGGCCGCGACGGTGTCGTCCTCGAAGGACTCGTGGGCCATCACGTGGCACCAGTGACAGCTCGCGTAGCCGACGCTGAGCAGCACTGGGACACCTCGCCTCCGGGCCTCCTCGAATGCCTCGGGCGACCACGGCCACCAGTCGACGGGGTTGTCGGCGTGCTGGAGGAGATACGGGGAAGTGGTCTGCGCAAGTCGGTTGGCCATGCCCCAATCCTCGCGCACCCGGATCCCCCGCCGCTTGACCGCCTCGCTCTCTCGCGCTGACGAGCCGCGCCCAGGACACTGGGTGCCCACGACATCCGGTCGCGGCGAAATCGCCGGAACCCTGGGGGGGACGCATGCGGGACAGCCATCGGGCGGAAGCCGAAAGGCTGTTGGTACGTGCCGTGGAGGAGGAAGCGCGGCGGACGGGCGGACGCACGGACTCGGGCGCCCTGCTGGCGCGTGCGCGGGGCGCGCTCGACGCCATGGCGGCCGGCGCGGCAGAGGAGTACGCCGCGTACACACTGGCGCTCGACGCGGCCGAGGCGGACAAGCAGCCCCTGTCAGAACGGTTCAGCCGGGCGGCGCTGACAACCCCCCTGATCGTGACGGGCGTTGCGGCCGCCGCCGCCTTCGGTGCGGACCTGGCGCTCGGCACCGCCGCCGGACTGGCCGCGGGGGCCGGCACGGTGGTGGCCGTCGCGGGGGCGGCGGCCACGGTGGCACGGGTGACCGCGTCGCATTGGCCGGCCGCGCACCGGAGGGCCGGCGAACTGAACCAGCCGGGCGGGCCGGGACAACTGCGCCTGCAATGGCTGACGGCGCTGGAGGTTCGGGGCATCCGCCCGTACCTCGACCAGCAGCGCGTGCTGACCGCGGCCACCAGGCAGCCGAAGAAGTCCACCGCGTCGGTCGTGGCGCAGCTGCGCGGCGGGGACCGCAGCGCGGCCGCCCGGACCCGGTCCCTGCTCGAACAGTCCTTCGCCCAGCTGCCCGCGGTGGACGGCCCGTTCGCGGGGCGCCGCGCCGAGCTGGCGGAGATCGCCCGGTGGGTGCACGCCGCCCGTGCCGCGACGCAGACCAGGCCGACCGTCGTGGTGCTGCACGGCACCCCGGGCTCCGGGCGCACCACGCTCGCCGTACGGGCCGCGCACGCGCTCAGGGACCAGTTCCGCGGGGCGTGCGTGGTCGATCTGCGGGGCGCTGTGGCCGGGGAGGCCCCCCTGTCGACCCGGGACGCCCTGCTCCACCTCCTCAACCGGCTGGGCGCACCGCGCGAACAGCTCCTCTTCCGCGAGAGGACGTCCGCCGGGCAGCAGGTACGGCGCCTGAGCGAGCTGTACCACCAGCACCTCACCGGCACCCCCGTCACGATCGTCCTGGACGACGCCACCGACGCCGCGCAGGTCCGGACCCTGCTGCCCGAGCGCTCCGACAGCCTCGTCCTCGTCACCGCCCTCGAGCCGCTCGCCCTGCCGGACGACATCCCGGCACGGGTGCACCACCTGCCCGTCGGCGCCCTGGACGCGGCGGGTGCCGAGGAACTCCTGCGCGAGGCCGCGCAGGACGAGGAGGGCGGCCCGTACGACCACCCGTCCACCGAGGCGGTCATCGAGCTGTGCGACGGGCTGCCGCTCGCCCTGCGCACAGCGGGTTCCTCGCTGGGTTCGCGGAGCCGGGCAGAACTGGCCGCCGCCCTCGGCGCGTACGGTCCCATCGCGCCCGTCGACCGGGCCCTGTGGCTGCGCTACACGGACCAGCCCGAGGCCGCCCGCCGGCTGCTGCGGCGGCTCGCGCTCGCCGGACGCGCCAGCCTCGGCGCGGCGGCAGCCGCCTCGCTGCTGTCGTCAAACGAGCAGGAGGCCGGCCGGCTGCTGGACTCCCTGGCCGGGGCAGGGCTGCTGGTCCACGTACGGGGCGCGCGCTACCGCCTGCACGACCTCGTGCGGGACTTCGCCCAGGCCCGCCTGCTCGACGAGGAGCCGGCGGCGGACCGTACCGCGGCGCAGGAGCGACTGATCCAGAACTACGCCGAGCTCGCCGACGCGGTGATCCGCATGGTGGACGGCAAGATGTCCACCCGAGCCGGGCAGTTCGGCTCGCACGGCTTCAGCTCGCTGGACGCGGCGCTGCGCTGGCTGGACGACGAGTCGAGCTTCATCACCTCGGCGCTGCGGCACGCGGAGGGCGTCGACCAGGCGGCGGTGCTCCACCTGCTGGGCGCGCTCTGCGACTACTGCCTGCTGCGCGGGGACCTCTACCGGCTCGGCGAGATCAGTGAGCTGACGCAGGCCGTCGACCAGGGGCTCCTGGAGCGGTCGGTCCAGTGGCGTACGGGCATCGCGGCCCGGCAGCTCGGCGAGCTCGACAAGGCCCGCACCACGCTGTCCTCGGTCGTCGGCCTCTACCGCGAGGCGCAGAACGACGCGGGCGCCGCCCTGGCGTTGTGCTCGCTCGGCATCACGCTGCACCACCAGGGCAATCTGACGGAGGCGTCCGCCCGGCTGCGCGAGGCGCTCGACCTGCAGGCCTCGCCCGAGCAGGCCGAGGACCGCGCCTGGTCGCTGCACGCCCTGGCCGCCGTCGAACGCGACCGGGCCGATCTGCCCGAGGCCATGGCTCTGCTGGACGCCGCACTGGCCCTGCACCGCGAGGGCGAGTCGCTGCACGGTGAGGCCTGGTCCCACTTCCAGCTCGGCCAGGTCTGCCTGCGCCTGGGCGAGGTGGCCCGCGCCGAGGAGGAGCTGACCACGGCGCTCGACCTGTACGGCCGCACCCGGGACGAACGCGGGGAGGCCTGGGCCCTGACCCAGCTGGGACGCGCCCGGCTGATGGATGGGGACAGCGGCACAGCCCCGGCCGTGGAGCAGCTGCGCGGGGCACTCGCCCGGCACCGCGGCAACGAGGACGCGCGGGGCGAGGCGTGGACGCGCTACTACCTGGGGCAGGCCCTGGAGGAGGACGGCGACACCGATCAGGCGGTACGGGAGCTGGAGCGGGCCCGCACGATGTTCTCCCGGATGCGGGACGTGTACGGCCTGGCGTGCGCCCGCCACCACTCCGGCCGGGTGACCCGCGACCAGCGGGCCGCGCAGACCGGCAACCTGCGCAACTCCGGCTTCGCCCGCCAGCTGCTCGCGGACGCCCGGGCCGACTTCCGCCGGATCGGGGTACCCCACGGGGAGGCGTGGACCTGCCTGGACCTGGCGCTGATCGACGGCGGCAACGACCGCGCGGCGCAGGCGCTGGAGCTGTGCGGGGATGCCGTCACCCTGTTCGCCTCGTACGGGGACGTCCGGGGCGGCGACTGGGCGGCGTTCCTGCGGTGCACGCTGCTGCCTTACGCCTCACCGGGCGGCAGCGAGGTGGGCACGGCGGTGGCCCGGCAGGAGCTGGCCGACCTGCTGGCAGCCGCGCACCCGCTGCGCGACGGCAAGCTGGAGAGCTGCGCGGAGGCGTTCCAGGTCGTCCTGAACCGCGGGATCGACCTGGACGACGGCTGGCAGGCCTGGCGCCTCGGCCTGACCCCGTCCCGGCACGCCCGTGAGGTGATGGGGGTGCCGGTGGGGGTGCGCCCCTGAGAGGCCGGCGGGCGGGGCCGTACGCGGCCCCGTCCGGTCAGCCCTTGGCGGCGGCGCGCTTCTTCCCGCCGGCGGTCTCCGGCTCGGGGGCCTCCTCGAAGTCGACCTTGCCCATGTGGCGGTTCATCGACTTCATCAGGAACCACACCCCCACGGCGAGCGCCGCGAAGACGAGGAAGCCGAGGACGCCGGGAGTCACCTTGTTCTTGTCGAGCTCGTCGGCGGCGAACGGAACGAGCTGCGTCAGTGCCTGGGTCGCGTACATATCAGGCATTGTCGCGGATGCCCGCGAAGAGGTCGCTCTCGGGGAGGGACGTGTCGACCAGCGACTTGGCGAGCTCGTACTCCTCGGTCGGCCAGATCTCCCGCTGGACGTCCAGCGGGACCCGGAACCAGCCGCCGTCCGGATCGATCTGCGTGGCGTGCGCGAGCAGCGCCTTGTCGCGGATCTCGAAGAACTCGGCGCACGGGACGTACGTGGTCAGAGTGCGTTCGGCGCGCTCGAACTCCTTCATGCGCTCCAGCCACTCACCGTACGGGGACTCCAGCCCACGGGCGAGGAGACCCTCGTGCAGGGCGAGCGTGCGCGGCTTGTTGAAGCCCTGGTTGTAGTACAGCTTCTGCGGCTGCCAGGCCGGGCCGAACTCCGCCTCGGGGTACTTCTCGGTGTCCGCGGCACCCTCGAAGGCGATCATCGAGATCGTGTGGGTCTTGATGTGGTCGGGGTGCGGGTACCCGCCGTTCTCGTCGTAGGTGGTGATCACCTGCGGCCGGAACGAACGGATCGCCGCGACGAGGCGCTCCGCAGCCTTCTCGTCGTCCTCCAGCGCGAAGCAGCCCTCGGGCAGCGGCGGCAGCGGGTCGCCCTCGGGCAGCCCGGAGTCGACGAACCCGAGCCACTCCTGCCTGACGCCGAGGATCTCCCGGGCCTCGTCCATCTCCTTCTTGCGAACCTCGTGGATGTTCGCCTCGATGTACGTGTCCCCCTGGAGCTTCGGGTTCAGGATGGATCCCCGTTCGCCCCCTGTGCAGGTGACGACCAGGACGTCCGCCCCCTCGGACACGTACTTGGCCATCGTGGCCGCGCCCTTGCTCGACTCGTCGTCGGGGTGGGCGTGAACGGCCATCAGTCTCAGCTGCTCGGTCAAGACTCGGTCCTCAGTGATTGGTCTCGTTGGTCGGCTTCTATAGTGACTGAACCCGGGGGCGGAAAATTCCGTACAGGAGGAATGATCATGGCAGCGGTGCGCGAGGCCTTGCCCGAGGGGCGTTACGGCCGGTCCCGGGACCAGCGCGCGGACCGCAAGCTGAGGATCGCCGGCGCGGTGCTCGGTACGGCGTTCCTCGCCATGATCGGCTGGTTCGGCTACGACTACATCGCGGGCAAGGACATCAGCGCCGAGCTGATCAAGTTCAAGGTCGTCTCGGACGGCCGGGCCGAGGCCCATCTCGAGGTCCGCAAGGAACGCGACGCCGACGGCCACTGCACTCTCCGGGCCCTGAGCGACGACGGCGCGGAGGTGGGGCGCGCGGACTTCCGCTTCGACGAGCGCGCCGACCGGATCGACAGGGTCCTCACCCTGCGCACCACCTCGCGGGCCACCGCGGTGGAGCTGCTGGCGTGCACCGCCGACAGCTGACGGCAGGGGAAGGCGCGCGCCGCCGCTGAGGCCCGCGCGCCCCCGCCGACCTGGGCGGACGCGCGTGTGACGATTTACCTTCTCCCCCTTTTCGCGCGGAATTGTTAGGCTCGTTGTTTCGCCCACCCGCGGCAGCGCATGCTTGGGGTAGGGCGTTGCTTTGTATTCCCAGCACCGACGAGGAGCACCCTGTGACCCAGACCAGCGATAACGTCACCTGGCTCACGCCGGAGGCGTACAACCAGCTCAAGGCCGAGCTGGAGTACCTGTCTGGTCCCGCGCGCACGGAGATCTCCGTCAAGATCGCGGCGGCCCGTGAGGAGGGCGACCTCCGCGAGAACGGCGGGTACCACGCCGCCAAGGAGGAGCAGGGCAAGATGGAGCTCCGGGTCCGCCAGCTGACCCAGCTCCTGGAGCACGCGAAGGTCGGCGAGGCCCCTGCCGACGACGGCGTGGTCGAGCCCGGAATGGTCGTGACGATCGCCTTCGACGGCGACCCGGACGACACGGTCACCTTCCTGCTCGCCTCCCGCGAGTACGCGAGCACCGACATCGAGACCTACTCCCCGCAGTCCCCGCTCGGTACGGGTGTCAACGGCAAGCGGGTGGGCGACGACGCGGAGTACGAGCTCCCGAACGGCAAGAAGGCCGCGGTGAAGATCATCTCTGCGAAGCCGTACCAGGGCTGATCCTCTCAGCACGCACGGAGCCCCGGCCTGAGCGGCCGGGGCTCCGTCGCACGCCGCGTCAGGCGGTGGCCGAGCGGTACTTCCGGACCGCGAGGGTGCGGAAGACCACGACGATCAGGACCGACCAGAGCACCGACGCGAGGATCGGGTGCCGCATCGGCCAGGCGTCGGGGGTGACGAAGCCCGGCGGCAGGTTGCCGAACAGCTCGCGGCAGGCCTGCACGGTGGCGCTGAAGGGATTCCATTCGGCGATGTAGCGCAGGACCGTCGGCATCTGGTTGGCGTCCACGAAGGCGTTCGAGATGAACGTCAGCGGGAAGAGCCAGATCAGTCCGCCGGAGGTAGCCGCCTCCGGGGTGCGCACGACGAGTCCGATCAGCGCGCCGATCCAGGAGAACGCGTAGCCGAGCAGGAGCAGCAGCAGGAAGCCGAGCAGCACCTTGCCCAGGTTCTCGTGGGTCCGCCAGCCGATGATCAGCGCGACACCGGCCAGCACGACGAGCGTGAGCGCGGTCTGGACGAGGTCGGCGAGGGTACGTCCGGTGAGGACGGCGCCCCGGGCCATCGGCAGCGACCTGAAGCGGTCGATCAGCCCCTTGTGCATGTCGTCCGCGATGCCCGCGCCGGCTCCGGCGGTGGCGAAGGTGACGGTCTGGGCGAAGATCCCGGCCATCAGGAATTCTTTGTAGTCCGTGCTGGAGATCGTGCTGCCGACCTTGATGGAGCCGCCGAACACGTAGGTGAACAGCACCACGAACATGATGGGCTGCACCAGGCCGAAGATCACCATCTCGGGGATCCTGGCCATGCGGATCAGATTGCGCTTGGCGACGACGAGGGAGTCGGCGACCGACTGGCCGATCGCCCCCCGGGACTTGAGCGGCGCTACGGCCGGCGTATCCGTGACGGTGGTCACTGGCCGTCCTCCTTCGGGCCTTGGGCGGCCTCGGTCGTCGATGCGTCCTGACCGTTCTTCTCCAGCTCGGCGGCGTGGCCGGTGAGCGAGATGAAGACGTCGTCGAGGGTGGGCCGGCGCAGCCCGATGTCGTCGATCTCCACGCCGTGTGTGTCGAGGTCGCGGATGACCTCGGCAAGCAGCTTGGCCCCGCCGATGACCGGCACGGTCAGCTTGCGGGTGTGCTCGACGACGGAGATCTCGCCCTTGCCGTACGTGGCGAGGACCGAGCGGGCGGGGTCGATCTGGTCGGACTCGTGGACGACGACCTCGACGCGTTCGCCTCCGGTGCGGGCCTTGAGCTCGTCGGAGGTGCCGCGCGCGATCACCTTGCCGTGGTCGATGACGCAGATGTTGTGGGCGAGGTGGTCGGCCTCCTCCAGGTACTGCGTGGTGAGCAGCAGCGTCGTACCCCCGGCGACGAGCTCCTGGATGACCTCCCACAGCTGCTGCCGGTTGCGCGGGTCGAGGCCCGTGGTGGGCTCGTCCATGAACATCACCGGCGGGGAGACCACGAGCGCCGCCGCGAGGTCGAGGCGGCGCCGCATGCCTCCGGAGTACGTCTTCGCGGTGCGGTCGGCCGCGTCCGCGAGGTTGAACCGCTCCAGCAGCTGCACGGCCCGCTTCTTCGCGTCGCGGGCACTCATCTGGTAGAGCTGCCCGACCATCTGGAGGTTCTCGCGCCCCGTGAGGTACTCGTCGACGGCCGCGAACTGGCCGGAGAGGCCGATCGAGCGGCGCACCCGGTCGGGGTGCTTCAGTACGTCGATGCCGGCGACGACGGCCTGTCCGCTGTCCGGCTGGAGCAGAGTCGTCAGGACGCGGACGGCGGTCGTCTTGCCGGCGCCGTTGGGCCCCAGCAGGCCGAGGACCGTACCTTCGGGCACGTCGAGATCGACTCCGCCCAGTGCTCGTACATCGCCGAAGGTCTTCACCAGACCTTCGGCGTAAATGGCGCCTGGCATACGGGATTCCCCCAGTTGGTTCGGGTGCTTGCGGAGCAGGTCCTAGAGACGCGGGTGCTCCCTCGGCGGGAGGACCGGACTGCTCGGCGGTGCACGTTAACGCGATACATCGCGACCGACAACCGGTTTTTTCCGGTTCTCTTCGGGAGCCCGCGCCCGGGCCCGGAGCATCCCTCAGGCGGACACCAGGAGGTACCCCGCGGCGCGCAGGGCGGCGGTGACCTCCTCGCAGTGCTCGGGCCCCTTGGTCTCCAGGTGCAGCTCCACCTCGGCCTCGGTGAGTCCGAGCCGCGGATCGGTCCGCACGTGGATCACGTCGAGGACGTTGGCGTCCGCGGCGGAGAGGCTCGCGAGCAGCGTGGCGAGGGCGCCCGGACGGTCGGTGAGCCGCAGCCGCAGGCTGAGGTAGCGGCCCGCGGCGGCCATACCGTGGGTCAGGATGCGCTGCATCAGCAGGGGGTCCACGTTGCCGCCCGAGAGCACGGCGACGACCGGGCCCCGGAATGCCTCCGGATCGCTCAGCAGCGCCGCGACCGGGCTCGCCCCCGCAGGCTCGACGACCATCTTCGCGCGCTCCAGGCAGAGCAGCAGGGCGCTGGAGAGCTCGTCCTCCGAGACGGTGCGGACCTCGTCCACCAGCTCGCGGATCAGCGGGAACGTGAGGTCACCGGGGCGCCCCACCTTAATCCCGTCGGCCATGGTCTGCGCCTGGTCGAGCGCCACCGGGTAGCCGGCGGCCAGTGACTGCGGGAAGGCGGCCGCGCCGGCCGCCTGGACACCGACGATCCTGACGTCGGGTCGCAGCGCCTTCACGGCGACGGCGATGCCCGCCGCGAGACCGCCTCCCCCGATGCCGACGACGATCGTGCGGACCTCCGGGCACTGTTCGAGGATCTCCAGGCCCACGGTGCCCTGGCCCGCGATGATGTCGGGGTGGTCGAAGGGGTGGATGAAGACGGCGCCGGTCTCATCGGCGTACTCCTGGGCGGCGGCCAGCGTCTCGTCGACGACCTGGCCGTGCAGCCGGACCTCGGCGCCGTAGTCACGGGTGGCGGCGACCTTCGGCAGGGGGGCGCCGACGGGCATGAAGACCGTTGAGCGTACGCCGAGCAGCGAGGACGCCAGTGCGACACCCTGCGCATGGTTTCCGGCACTGGCGGCCACCACTCCCGCCGCCCGCTCGACCGGGGTGAGGCCCGCGATGCGCACGTACGCGCCCCGGAGCTTGAACGAACCGGTCCGCTGCAGGTTCTCGCACTTGAGGTGGACCGGTCCCCCGACGAGCGACGTCAGGTGCCGGCTGCCCTCCATCGCCGTCGTTCTGGCCACTCCGGACAGCATCTTCTGGGCCCCCCGGACGTCGTCGAGGATCAGAGGCGGGAAGGGAGCTGACGTACGGAAGGTCATGACGGCAAGTCTCGCAGCTCGGAGCCCTGGGAGCCGTCGCGTCCCATGGCGGCCTGAGGTGGTGTCCACAGGTTTGTGCAGCGCTGGTACACGTTGCCCCGTGGCCGCGTACTCTGTCCCCCACCCATCCGACACCGCACGAAGAGAGCCCCCGGCCATGCCCCCTCAGGACATGACGACTGCTGCGTCTCCTTCCGGGGGCGCGGCCCCCGGACATCCGGGAACGGACCACCTTCTCGACGCTCTTCAGCACCAGGTGGCCGTCTTCGCCCGACGTGCCGAGCAGACCCGCCTCGGCGGTGTCGGCCAGGTCCGCAACTCGATGGACCGCGCTGCCTATCTGCTGCTGAACCGGCTCGACGTGGAAGGCCCCATGGGCGTGAAGGCGCTGGCCGCGGGCATGGGGATCGACTCCTCGACCGTGACCCGCCAGGTGGCGCCGCTCGTCGACACCGGACTGGTCAAGCGGACCTCGCACCCGGAGGACGGGCGCGCCGTCGTGCTGCAGCTGTCGCCGCGCGGCCAGTCGCGGCTGGAGGAGGTCCGTGCCTCGCGGCGTGAGCTGATGTTCCAGGTGACGGACGGCTGGAGCGAGGAGGAGCGCGACACGTTCTGCGCCCTGCTGACCCGCTTCAACGGCTCGCTGGCCGCACGGCAGGCCGCGCACCAGCCGGTCCAGGAGGGCTGACCGGCCCTCCCCGCGGCCCGGGCCCGCCCGCAGGGCTGTCCGCGGCGCCGGGCGGATCTATCCTGGAAGGGCCTGAACTCGTACACCGAGGAGGCCGTCATGACACGGAAGATCGCCGACTGCCGTAAGTACCCGAGCGTCTCGGACTGCTCGCTCACCATCTCCGGTGAGGAGGACGAGGTGGTCCGGGCAGCCACCGAGCACGCGGTGTCGGTCCACGAGCACACGGACAGCCCGGACCTGCGCGAACAGATCCGGGCGTCGCTCGAGGACGAGAAGGTCGCTGTCTGACCGGTACGCGCGCCGTACGGCCGCCGGAGTGCGGCCGTACGGGCTTGTCCTGCGGTGGGCGGCGGCTTGTCCCGCCCGCCTCAGGACGTCGCGTCAGCCGAGCGCCTGCGTCAGGTCGGCCAGCAGGTCGTCGGCGTTCTCGATGCCGACGGACAGGCGGACCAGGTCGGCCGGCACCTCCAGCGGAGAACCCGCCGCGGAAGCGTGCGTCATGCGGCCGGGGTGCTCCAGGAGCGACTCGACGCCGCCGAGCGACTCGCCGAGGGTGAAGAGCTTCGCGCGGTTGCAGACCTCGACGGCCGCCTCCTCGCCCCCTGCGACGCGGAACGAGACCATGCCGCCGAACGCCTTCATCTGCTTGGCGGCGATCTCGTGCCCCGGGTGCTCGGGCAGACCCGGGTAGAGGACCTGTGTCACCTTGGGGTGCCTGGTGAGGAGGTCCGCGACCTTGGTGGCGTTCTCGTCGTGGCGGTCCATGCGGACGGCGAGCGTCTTGATGCCACGCAGCACCAGCCACGCGTCGAACGGCCCGGCCACGGCGCCCATCGCGTTCTGGTGGTACGCCAGTTCCTCGGCCAGTTCCGGGTCGCCCACGACGAGCGCGCCGCCGACGACGTCCGAGTGCCCGCCCATGTACTTGGTGGTGGAGTGCACCACCACGTCGGCACCGAGCGCCAGCGGCTGCTGGAGGTAGGGGCTCGCGAAGGTGTTGTCGACGACCAGCCGTACGCCGGTCTGCCTGGCCACCCCGGCGACGGCCTCGATGTCCGTGATGCCGAGCAGCGGGTTGGACGGTGTCTCCACCCAGATCGCCTTCGTGCGGGGGGTGATCGCCGCCCGCACCGCGCTGACGTCCGAGGTGTCGGCCACCGAGAACTCCACGCCCCATCGCGAGACGACCTTCGCGAACAGCCGGAAGGTGCCGCCGTAGGCGTCGTTCGGGATGACGACGTGGTCGCCGGGCGTGAGCAGGGTCCGCAGGAGGCAGTCCTCGGCGGCGAGGCCGGAGGCGAAGGCGAGGCCCCGGCGGCCGCCTTCCAGGGCTGCCAGGTTCTCCTCCAGTGCGGTGCGGGTCGGGTTGGCGCTGCGGCTGTACTCGTAGCCGCCGCGCAGGCCCCCGACGCCGTCCTGCTTGTACGTGGACACCTGGTAGATCGGCGGGACCACGGCGCCGGTGAGGGGATCCGCCGTGTTGCCGGCATGGATCGCAAGGGTCTCGAAGCTGTGCTGGTCGCTCATGGGGCCCGAGCGTAGTTCGTCGGAAGGGCCGTTACGGGCCACTCGCCGTCCGCATGCCCGTCCGGGGACAATGGACCGCATGGAGATTCTGTGGTTCCTGCTCGCCCTGTGCCTGCTCGGCGCCGTCATCGGTCCGTATCTGCTGCGGCGCCGTGGCGGTATCCGCCAGGTCGCGCCCGGTTCGCCCGACGCCGCCGACCCGCAGGACTACGGCTTCGCGCGCCAGGAGGAGCTGGACGTCCGGATGCCAGGGCCGGACCAGGACCTCCTCGACGTCCTGGCCGTCGTGCAGGGGACAGGAGCCTGGCGGGCGGCCTCGCAGCTGCTGGCGGGCACACCCAAGGAGAGCGAGATCCGCTGGCAGCGGGTGCAGGCCTTCGCCGGCGCGGCGTCGCTGGAGCTGGCCCGGCAGCCCGGCACCGGCGGGGCGTGGCTGCGCGCCTGGCGGGCCGAGGCCCCGAAGGACGCGGGCGGCGCGGCAGTGCACGCGGAGTTCCTGGTGCAGCAGGCCTGGCGCACCGGCACCGTGGGCACCGACGACTTCCGGATCATCCTGGAGGAGGCCCGCACGGTCTGCGGCGAGGCCGCCCTGCTGGCTCCGGGCGACCCGGTCCCGTACATCGTGGAGCTGGCCGTGGCCCGTGGACTGGGTTACTCTCACGAGCAGTTCGACCAGGTCTGGGCGAAGGTCATCGACCGTGCGCCCGCGCACATGGGCGCGCACATCGCGGCCCTGCACTTCTGGTGCGAGAAGTGGCACGGCTCCCGCGAGGAGGCCGACCGCTTCGCCACCGCGGCCGCCGCCCGTGCCCCGCGGGGATCGTTGCTCGCCGCACTGCCGCTGTTCGCACTGTACGAGCACCTGCCCGAGGTCAACCTCGTGCGGGGCTTCTACCAGGGCGCCGTCGTGACGAAGGCGGTCGACGGTGCGATGTTCGCGGTGCACTCGGCGCGGGCCGACGACCCCGTGCTCGCCCACGTCCGTCATCTGCTCGTCCTCTTCCTCGTCCGCATGGAACGCTGGTCGGAGGCCGTGCACCAACTCGTCCACATCGACGGCCACGTGGGCGCGCTGCCCTGGACCGAGAACCCCGACCCGGCCGCCGAGTACACGGTGTACCGGGCCCTGGCCGTCGCGGGCTACGAGGCCAACGGCGGCAGCCCCGCGACGCTGCCGCGCTGACCGTTCCTAATCAGTGAGCAGGAGTGAGCCTTGGACCCACTGCCCGGCACTGCGCGCATCCCGAACGGTTTTGGATGCGCTGGTCCCCCGCGTTCCCTGGTTGGTCCCCGTTCGGCGACGTGCATCGTGTGCACGCTCCGTGACGGGTGGGCGGGTTTCGTCATGCCCTCGGGCACCCGATCCGGCCTGGATGGTCCGATGCCCCGCAGCATCACTCTGGTGCTGCGGGGGCGGTGCCGTCCGTCGCCGGATCGGGTGCCCGAGGGCGCGTCGCC
>NZ_JBHVCT010000073.1:0-31449 GCF_042803195.1 Streptomyces sp. NPDC057428 | reverse complement strand
C
This sequence comes from Streptomyces sp. NPDC057428, assembly GCF_042803195.1. Taxonomy (NCBI): domain Bacteria; kingdom Bacillati; phylum Actinomycetota; class Actinomycetes; order Kitasatosporales; family Streptomycetaceae; genus Streptomyces; species Streptomyces sp. NPDC057428. The sequence goes on along the minus strand of NZ_JBHVCT010000073.1, from coordinate 31,448 downwards.
GGCGGACAGGTCTCGCTCTGTCCGCCGGGCGCAGTCGTACGTGCGGTATCCGGTCAGTCGGTGAGGTTCACCGAGCGGGCCGAGGCCGCGCCGATCTCCTCGGCGATGTCGGTCAGGACCGCCGGCGGGATGGTGTCGTCGACGGTGAGGACGACCAGCGCCTCGCCGCCCGCATCCCGGCGCGAGACCTGCATGCCGGCGATGTTCAGCCCGGCCTCGCCCAGGATCTTGCCGACCGCGCCGACGACGCCGGGACGGTCCTCGTAGCGCAGGACGACCATGTGGTCGGCGAGCGCCAGGTCGACGTCGTGCTCGCCGATGGCGACGATCTTCTGAAGGTGCTTGGGGCCGGCCAGCGTGCCGGAGACCGCGACCTCCTCGCCGCTCGACAGCGTGCCGCGCACGGTGACCACGTTTCGGTGGTCCGGCGACTCGGAGCTGGTGGTGAGGCGGACCTCGACACCCCGCTCCTGCGCGAACAGCGGGGCGTTGACGTAGCTGACGGTCTCGTCGACGACGTCCTCGAAGACGCCCTTGAGCGCCGAGAGTTCGAGCACCTTCACGTCGTGCTGGGTGATCTCGCCGTAGACCTCGACGTCGAGACGCGCCGCGACCTCGCCCGCGAGCGCGGTGAAGATACGGCCAAGCTTCTCGGCGAGCGGCAGTCCGGGACGCACGTCCTCGGCGATGACGCCGCCCTGGACGTTGACCGCGTCGGGGACGAGTTCACCGGCGAGCGCCAGGCGGACGGACCTGGCGACGGCGATACCGGCCTTCTCCTGCGCCTCGTCGGTGGAGGCACCGAGGTGCGGGGTGCAGACGACCTGGTCGAACTGGAACAGCGGGGAGTCCGTGCAGGGCTCCTTGGTGTAGACGTCCAGGCCCGCGCCGGCGACGCGACCCTCCTTGAGGGCGGAGGCGAGCGCCTCCTCGTCGACGATGCCGCCGCGGGCGGCGTTGACGATGCGCACCGAGGGCTTCACCTTGTGCAGCGCCTCGTCACCGATGAGGCCGAGCGTCTCGGGGGTCTTGGGCAGATGGACCGTGATGAAGTCGGAGACCTCGAGCAGCTCGTCCAGCGTGAGGAGCTTGACGCCCATCTGCGCGGCACGCGCGGGCTGCACGTAGGGGTCGTAGGCGACGATCTTCATGCCGAAGGCGGACATGCGCTGCGCGACCAGCACGCCGATGCGGCCGAGACCGACGACGCCGAGGGTCTTCTCACTGAGCTCGACCCCGGTGTACTTCGAGCGCTTCCACTCGCCTTTCTTCAGGGCGGTGTTGGCCTGGGGGATGTTGCGCGCTGTGGCGACGAGCAGGCCGCAGGCCAGCTCGGCGGCCGTGACGATGTTGGAGGTCGGGGCGTTGACGACCATCACGCCGGCCTTGGTGGCCGAGGCGACGTCGACGTTGTCCAGACCGACTCCCGCGCGGGCGACGACCTTGAGCTGCTTCGCGGCGGCGATGGCCTCGGCGTCGACCTTGGTGGCCGAACGCACCAGGATCGCGTCGACGTCGGCGATGGCGGGGAGGAGTTCGGCGCGGTCCGCGCCGTTGCAGTGCCGGATCTCGAAATCCGGACCCAGGGCGTCGACCGTGGCGGGCGACAGCTCTTCGGCGATGAGTACGACAGGTTTCGAGCTCACGTGTGTCCTCACAAGTCCAGTGCGGACGGCCGTCCCGACGGCCGCAGGCGGTGGAGGGGCTAGCCGCGTGGAAGACGCACGACACTGTGGGCCCTGACGCGTGTATGGGTTGAGGGGAAGTGTAGTCATGCGGCCGGGCGCCGGCAGCGCCCTGATGGAAGGATCACCCGCACGAGGTCGGACGGTCTGTACAGGCGTACGGTGCCGTTCCGGCCACCCACCTCTCCCCCGCAGTGACACGGGGAGTGAGGTGCTGCCGTGCACGCCCGGGGCGGACCCTCGCGGGCCCGCCCCGGGAGGGAACTCAGGCTTCCTCGTCGACCCAGCTCATGAGCTTGCGCAGCTCCCTGCCGGTGGTCTCCAGCAGGTGGTCGCTGTCGGCCTTCTTGTACTCGTTGTACTTGGGCAGGCCGTTGTGGTATTCGGCCATCCAGTTCTTGGCGAAGGTGCCGTCCTGGATCTCACCGAGGACCTTCTTCATCTCGGCCTTGGTGGCGTCCGTGATGATGCGCGGGCCGGTGATGTAGTCGCCCCACTCGGCGGTCTCCGAGATCGACCAGCGCATCTTCTCCAGGCCGCCCTCGTACATGAGGTCCACGATGAGCTTCAGCTCGTGGAGGCACTCGAAGTACGCGATCTCCGGCTGGTAGCCGGCCTCCGTCAGGGTCTCGAAACCGGCCTTGACCAGAGCGGCGGTGCCACCGCAGAGGACGGCCTGCTCACCGAACAGGTCGGTCTCGGTCTCCTCGGTGAAGGTCGTCTTGATGACGCCGGCGCGGGTGCCGCCGATTCCCTTCGCGTAGCTGAGGGCGAGCTCCAGGCCCTTGCCCGAGGCGTCCTGCTCGACGGCCACGATGCACGGGACGCCGCGGCCCTCCTCGTACTGACGGCGGACCAGGTGGCCGGGGCCCTTCGGGGCGACCATGCAGACGTCGACGTTGGCCGGCGGCTTGATGAAGTCGAAGCGGATGTTCAGGCCGTGGCCGAAGAACAGCGCGTCGCCGTCCTTGAGGTTGTCCTTGACGGACTCCTCGTACACCTGGGCCTGGATCGGGTCCGGGACGAGGATCATGATGACGTCGGCCTCGGCCGCGGCCTCGGACGGGGTGACCACGCGCAGGCCCTGCTCCTCGGCCTTGGCCTTGGACTTCGAACCCTCGTGCAGACCAACTCGGACGTCGACACCCGAGTCACGCAGCGACAGCGCGTGGGCGTGGCCCTGGCTGCCGTATCCGAGGACCGCGACCTTGCGGCCCTGGATGATGGACAGGTCGGCATCGTCGTCGTAGAACAGCTCGGCCACTGGGTCTTCTCCTTGGTGTGCAGGTGTTGCGTCCCACCGTACGGCGGGGTGCGTGGGATATGTTGCCGGGTCTCGCCATGCGAGCGGCGAGGCGACCCGTGAAGGGTTACGCCGTGCGGTCGAGTGCGCGCAGAGAACGGTCGGTGATCGAGCGCGCGCCGCGCCCTATGGCGATGGTGCCGGACTGGACGAGCTCCTTGATGCCGAACTGCTCCAGCATCTTGAGCATGGCCTCCAGCTTGTCGGAGCCCCCCGTCGCCTCGATCGTGACGGCCTCGGGAGAGACGTCGACGGTCTTGGCACGGAACAGCTGGACGATCTCGACGATCTGGGAGCGGGTCTCGTTGTCGGCGCGGACCTTCACCAGGACGAGCTCGCGCTGGATCGCCGCCGCGGGCTCGAGTTCGACGATCTTCAGCACGTTGACCAGCTTGTTGAGCTGCTTGGTCACCTGCTCCAGGGGCAGGCCCTCGACGTTCACGACGATGGTGATGCGTGAGATGTCGGGGTGTTCGGTGGTACCGACCGCGAGCGAGTCGATGTTGAAGCCGCGCCGGGAGAACAGAGCCGTGATCCGGGCGAGGACACCTGGCTTGTTCTCGACCAGGACGGAGAGCGTGTGCTTACTGGACATGGAGTCGGTCTCTCTCTGTCTCTCAGTCGTCTTCGTTGTCGCCGAAGTCGGGGCGGACACCGCGCGCCGCCATGACCTCGTCGTTGGAGGTTCCGGCGGCGACCATCGGCCACACCATCGCGTCCTCGTGGACGATGAAGTCGATGACGACCGGGCGGTCGTTGATCGCGTTGGCCTCGGCGATGACCTTGTCCAGGTCGGCCGGGTCCTCGCAGCGGATCGCGTAGCAGCCCATGGCCTCGGACAGCTTGACGAAGTCCGGCACTCGCGTGCCCTTGGCGGGGACGCCGTCCGTGTCCGCACCTGAGTGCAGCACGGTGTTGGAGTAGCGCTGGTTGTAGAACAGGGTCTGCCACTGGCGGACCATCCCGAGCGCGCCGTTGTTGATGATGGCGACCTTGATCGGGATGTTGTTGAGCGCGCAGGTGGTGAGTTCCTGGTTGGTCATCTGGAAGCAGCCGTCACCGTCGATCGCCCAGACGGCGCGCTCCGGCATGCCGGCCTTGGCACCCATCGCCGCCGGGACGGCGTACCCCATGGTCCCGGCACCGCCCGAGTTGAGCCAGGTGGCGGGCTGCTCGTACTGGATGAAGTGCGAGGCCCACATCTGGTGCTGGCCGACGCCCGCGGCGAAGATCGTCCCGTCGGGGGCGAGTTCACCGATGCGCTGGATGACCTGCTGCGGCGAGAGGCTGCCGTCGTCCGGCAGGTCGTAGCCGACCGGGTAGGTGTCGCGCCAGCGGTCGAGGTCCTTCCACCACGCCGCGTACCTGTCCTGGGCGGAGATCCCGGTCGTACCCGCGGTGTGCTCCGCCTGGACCGCCTGGACGAGGTCGGCGATGACCTCGCGGGCGTCCCCGACGATCGGGACGTCGGCGGCGCGGTTCTTACCGATCTCGGCCGGGTCGATGTCGGCATGGACGATCTTGGCGTACGGCGCGAAGCTGTCCAGCTTCCCGGTGACCCGGTCGTCGAACCTGGCTCCGAGCGCGACGATCAGGTCGGCCTTCTGGAGCGCGGTCACAGCGGTGACCGAACCGTGCATGCCGGGCATTCCCACGTGCAGCGGGTGACTGTCAGGGAAGGCTCCCAGCGCCATCAGGGTGGTGGTGACGGGCGCTCCGGTGAGCTCCGCCAGCACCTTCAGCTCGGCGGTGGCGCCGGCCTTGAGGACGCCGCCGCCGACGTACAGGACCGGGCGCTGCGCCTGCGTGATGAGCCGGGCGGCCTCGCGGATCTGCTTGGCGTGGGGCTTGGTGACCGGACGGTAGCCGGGCAGGTCCATCGTCGGCGGCCAGCTGAAGGTCGTCTTCGCCTGGAGGGCGTCCTTGGCGATGTCGACGAGGACCGGACCCGGGCGGCCGGTCGACGCGATATGGAAGGCCTCGGCGATGGTGTGCGCGATGTCCTCGGCGCGGGTGACCAGGAAGTTGTGCTTCGTGATCGGCATGGTGATGCCGCAGATGTCGGCTTCCTGGAAGGCGTCCGTACCGATGGCGGCGGAAGCCACCTGGCCGGTGATCGCGACCATCGCCACGGAGTCCATCGCGGCGTCGGCGATCGGGGTGACCAGGTTCGTGGCACCGGGGCCCGAGGTGACCATGCAGACCCCGACCTTGCCGGTGGCCTGGGCGTAACCGGTGGCCGCGTGGCCCGCCCCCTGCTCGTGACGGACGAGGATGTGCCGGACCCGGGTGGAGTCCATCAGCGGGTCGTACGCCGGGAGGATGCAGCCGCCGGGGAGGCCGAATACGGTGTCGGCCCCGACTTCCTCGAGAGAACGGATGAGGGACTGCGCGCCCGTGAGGTGCTCAACGGAGGCGGAGGACGGTCCGCCGTTACGGGCCCGCGGCTGCGGGTGCTGGGCCCCGGTGGCCTGCTCGGTCATCGGCATCTCTTCTCGAAGCTGAGGGTTTATGCGGTGTCTTTGTGGGGTTTTGAGAGTCCCGATGCAACAAAAAACCCCTCGTGCCGTGAGGCAAGCGAGGGGAGCGCGCCGGTGCGGTCTGCAGGGTTTCCAAGGAGTGACCCCGCTTCAGCCGACGCGCTTTCCAAGTACGAGAATTCGGGTGCGCATGGCATTGACCCTCTCTCCGGCACGCATTCGGTGTCAAGTGGGTGGGACGGGAGTCTCATCATGTGAGCGGCTCTGGAGCGGAATCGAGCCGCCCGCGAGCACCGGCCGAGCGGCAGACCCGACGCCCGGGACGGCGCACTTCCCGCGGATCAGCGTCCGCCGCAGTCGGTATTCGTCCAGCGGCCCGGCGAAGGCCATGCCCTGGCCGTGCGTGCACCCCATGGCGCGCAGGACCCGCACCTGCTCGGGCACGTCCACCCCGTCGGCCACGGACTGCATGCCGAGGTCGCCGGCGATGCGCAGGAGACCACTGGTGATCTTGTGGAGCCTGGCCGACTCGACCACGCCCTCCACCAGGCAGCGGTCCAGCTTCAGTACGTCGACGGGCAGCCGGCGCAGGGCGTTGACGGCGGCGTACCCGCTGCCGAAGCCGTCCAGCGCGATCCGTACGCCGAGGCGGCGCAGGGCTACCAGGCGCTGCTCCAGCTCGTCGAAGGAGATCCGGGGGTCACTGTCGGCCACCTCGATCATCAAGGCGCCGGACGGGAGCCCGTACCGGGTCAGGAGCGCCTCGACCGATCCCGGGGGGAGGGTCCGGTCCAGCAGCCGGGAGGCCGGGACACGCACGCATACGGAGACCGCGTGCCCGGCACCGGCGCGTTCGGCGGCCTGCTCGACGGCCTCCTCCAGGAGCCAGGTGCTGAGCTCGGCGGCGCGCTCGCCGTCCTCGGGCGCCCCGAGGAACTCGGCGGGGGTGAAGAGGATGCCCTGGGAGGAGCGCCACCGCGGCTGGGCGGCGACGGCCGCGACCGTCCCCGTGGCCAGATGGACGACGGGCTGGTGGAGCAGGGCGAACTCGCCGTCGCGCAGGGCGGTGCGCGTGCGTGCGGCCAGCTCGGACCGGCGCACGACATCGGCCTGCATCTGGGGTGCGTACAGCTCGACCCGGTCCTTGCCGCCGGCCTTCGCGCGGTACATGGCCAGGTCGGCGTTGCGCATGAGGTCCTTGGGCGTGATGGAGGGCTCGGCGAAGGCGACTCCGATGGAGGCGGCGACCCTGACGTCACCGGTGCCGATCCGGTACGGCTGGGAGAGCCTCAGGCGCAGCCGCTCGGCGATGTCATGAACCTGGCACTCCCTGGCTGCCTGGTCGCGGGTGCCGTCACCGACGATGAGCGCGGCGAACTCGTCGCCGCCCAGACGTGCCGCCGTGTCCGATGTGCGTACCGATTCCTGGAGCCGGCGGGCCGCCTGGACCAGGAGTTCGTCGCCTGCCTGGTGGCCGATGGAGTCGTTGACCGCCTTGAAGCCGTCGAGGTCGATGAAGAGCACCGCCGTGCCGGGGTCGCCGGCCCGCCGGCCGTCCAGCGCCCGGCCGACCCGGGCGGTGAAGAGGGACCGGTTGGGCAGGTCGGTGAGAGGGTCGTGCTCGGCGTTGTGCTGCAACTGCGCCTGCAGCCTGACCCGCTCGGTGACATCGCGGCTGTTGAGCAGCAGGCCGCCCTCGTGCCGGTTCACGGTCGACTCGACGTGCAGCCAGTCCCCCGTGCCCGACCGGAAGCGGCACTCGATACGGGTGGTGCGCGCGTCGCGTGACGGGACGGCGAGGAACCGCCTGAGTTCGTGGACCACTCCCCCGAGATCGTCGGGGTGGATGATCGACGCCAGCTCCGCACCGACGAGGTCCTCGGCGTCGCGTCGGTACACCCCGGCCGCCGCGGGACTGACGTAGCGCAGCACGCCGCTCGGCTCGGCGATCATGATGACGTCGCTGGAACCCTGCACCAGGGAACGGAAGTAGTTCTCCTTCTGGACCAGTTCATGGGCGAGTGCGATGTTGTCGAGGAGCATGATGGCCTGCCGCACCACCAGGGCGAGCACCACCGTGCAGCCGGTGAGGACGACGACACGGTCGACCCTGCGGCCCTCGACCACGTTGTACAGGATGCCGAGGGTGCACACCGCCGCCGCGAGGTACGGCGTGAGCGCGGCCAGCGAACCGGTGATGGGGCGGCTCACGGGCCACGGCTCCGGGCCGGGTTCGACAGCGTTGTCCTCGTCGCTGTGGGCCCCCCAGGGTGCGTAGGCGAGGAGCAGGGAACCGGCGAACCAACCCGCGTCAAGGAGCTGTCCGGAGGTGTACGCCGAGCGCAGCAGCGGTGCGGTGAACAGCGCGTCGCACAGCACGGTCAGCGCGAGGCCCGCGATGGCCGTGTTCACGGCGGAGCGGTTGACGTTGACCCGCCGGAAGTGCAGCGCGAGGACCATGGAGACCAGCACGATGTCGAGCAGCGGATAGGCGAGCGAGAGCGCCGCCCTCGCGACACTCTCCCCCGCCGCGTTCACGACGTGGGCGGTATGGGCGAGCGCCAGGCTCCAGGAGAGCGTCAGGAGGGACCCGCCGATCAGCCAGGCGTCCAGCACGAGGCAGACCCAGCCCGCCCGGGTCACCGGCCGCTTGGCGAGGACGAGCAGACCGACGATGGCGGGCGGCGCGAAACAGAGGAAGAAGAGATCGGCCGGCGAGGGGGAGGGCACCGCGCGGCCCAGCACCACCTCGTACCACCCCCAGACCGCGTTCCCGCCTGCGGCCATCGCGGAGGAGAGGGAGAAGAGCAGCCAGGCGGGCCGGAACCGGGCGTCGCCGGCCCGGGCGTAGAGGAAGCACGAGACGGCGGCGATCAGCGCCGCCACACTGAGGCCGAAGTCCCCCATGAACAGCGCGGCCCGGGGCGATCCCCAGCCGACGGCGGCCCCCACCCCGTACCCGGCGCAGAGTGCGGCGAGGGCGAGTTGGGCACGCAGCCCTCTGGTGCGGCCCGTGGCAGGCTGCCGGGCGAGCAGGGCACCGAGGGCGCTCACCGGGGAACTCCGCGGGCGGGACCGGGCGCCCTCGGCACCGGCCGCTCCCGTCGGCCTCGCAGCGTCGGATCGTCTCTCCACTGGCCGCACATCGCCCGTCGCCCCCTCGCGTTCGGCTCACTCCCCGGCGCCGTCCCTTCCACGGCGCAGCCCTGTTGTGGACGATACACCAGAGTCGTCACTCAGGGACATAGCTTCTCTACTCTCCGTTACCACCTGGGGTGTTGTGCGAACTCCGGCGGTCCGGTCCTTCCCCTCGGGTGGTCAGCCGGTCGTACGCACGAGGTTGGCGACCTGCTCCCCGGCGGCGTACCGGCTGAGCTGTCCGGCCAGCAACCGCTTGGCACGGGGCAGGAACGCGGAGGTGCTGCCGCCCACATGAGGGGTGATGAGGGTGTGGGGAGCATGCCAGAGCGGGTGGCCGGCGGGCAGGGGTTCCGGGTCGGTGACGTCGAGCGCGGCACGCAGGCGTCCGGCCTCGAGTTCGGACAGCAGGGCCGCGGTGTCGACGACACCTCCCCTGGCGACGTTCACGAGGAGCGCTCCGTCGCGCATCGAGGCGAGGAACCCGGGTCCCACCAGCCCTTGTGTGGAAGGGTTCAGCGGGGTGGACAGGATGACGACGTCGGCCTCGGGCAGCAGCGCCGGAAGGTCCTCGATCGCGTGCACGGGACCGCGCCCGGTGGTCCGTGCCGAGCGTGCGACGCGCACCACCCGCGCGCACTCGAAGGGTTCGAGCCGGTCCTCGATGGCGGCACCGATCGATCCGTAGCCCACCACGAGGACGGTCTTGTCGGCGAGGGCCGGATAGAAACCCGACCGCCATTCCTCCTTCTCCTGGCCGTGCACGAAGCCGGGGAACCCGCGGAGCGAGGCGAGGATCAGGGCCAGCGCCAGCTCGGCGGTCGAAGCCTCGTGCACTCCCTTGGCGTTGCACAGCCGTACCCCGGCGGGCAGCAGACCGAGTCCGGACTCGACGTGGTCTATGCCCGCCGAGAGGGTCTGGACGACCTCGACCCGGCCCATCTCCCCCAGCGGACGGACCGCGACCTCCTGGCCCTTCATGTAGGGGACGACGTAGAACGCGCAGTCGGAGGGGTCCGCCGGATAGTCCGGGCCTCCGTCCCAGAAGCGGTAGTCGAGGACCTCGGGGAGTCCGTCGATCTCATGGGCGGCGAAGGGCAGCCATACGTCGTTGGCCTTTGCGGAAGTCATGGTCAGGAGGCTATGCGAAGGCTCCGCCACGGCAGAGGTTACTTTGGGGTGCTGGTGGTCCCATGATCGCGCAGCCTAGGGAGGGTTCGGGGAGTTGGAGCGCAGGACTATCGGTGCGGCGGCCTTGTCCGTGGGGGCGGTCGGGCTGGGCTGTATGCCGATGAGCTGGGCCTACAGCACGTCGCAGCAGCGCGGTGACCGCTCGGTGCGGACCGTGCTCGCCGCCCTGGACGCAGGCGTCCGACTGCTCGACACGGCGGACATGTACGGCCCCTTCACCAACGAACTGCTGCTCGGGCGGGCGCTCAAGGGCCGCAGGTCCGAGGCGTTCCTCTCCACCAAGTGCGGTCTGCTCGTGGGGGATCAGCACGTCGTGGCCAACGGCCGCCCGGGGTACGTGCGCCGGGCCTGCGACGCCTCGCTCCGGCGGCTGCAGACCGATGTGATCGACCTCTACCAGCTGCACCGGGCGGATCCCGAGGTGCCGGTGGAGGAGACCTGGGGTGCGATGGCGGATCTGGTGACCGCGGGCAAGGTGCGGGCGCTGGGACTGTGCGCCGTGGGAGCCCGGGCCGGCCGGAGGTCCGGCGCCCGGATGCACGACGGGACGATCCGGCAGCTGGAGCGTGTGCAGCAGGTCTTTCCCGTCAGCGCCGTCCAGGCCGAGCTCTCGGTCTGGTCGCCCCAGGCGCTGGACGACCTGCTGCCCTGGTGCGCGGCGCGGGGTGTGGGTGTGCTGGCCGCGATGCCGCTGGGGAGCGGCTATCTGACGGGAACGCTCAAGCCCGGCCACGGCTTCGAGCCGGACGACCCACGGGCCAGGCACCCCCGGTTCACCTCGGAGATGATGGCGGCCAACCAGCCGGTGGTGGCGGGGCTGCGGCGGATCGCGGAGCGGCACGGCGCCACTCCCGCACAGGTGGCGCTGGCCTGGGTCCTGCGGCAGGGTCGCCACGTGGTACCCGTACCCGGAGCGAAGCGCGAGGAGTGGGCGGTGGAGAACGCCGCGGCGGCCGGACTGGCGCTCACGGACCAGGATCTCGTGGAGATCGCCGGGCTGCCGCGAGCCCGGGGCTCGTGGGACTGACTCGTGGGACCGGCCCGGCGGCGGAAGAACTGGCGGAGACCGGGAACCCCTGAGGACGGAGCGGTGTAAGAACAGTAGTCGTGCGACCGTCGAAAGGATCGGTGCTGTGCAAAGTCCCGCGCTGCGCAAGGGGGTGGTGGCCGTGCTCGCCTCGGCGTCCCTCCTGCTGTCCGCCTGCTCGTCCGACGACGGCCCGGCGGTCGGCGAAGGTCCCCCCTCCCCGTCCGCCACGGGCACCGCTTCCACTTCCCCGGCCTCGAAGAGCCCTTCGCCCGACCTGCCGCCGGCCAGGGGCTCGGTCGAGGTGGTGAAGACGCTCACCGAGGGGCTCGCGTCCCCCTGGGGCCTGGCCGCGCTGCCGGGCGGAGACCTGCTCGTGGCTTCGCGCGACGACGCTACGATCACGCGGATCGACGGGGAGAGCGGCGGGAAGACCCTGCTGGGTTCGGTGCCCGGGGTCGCACCGTCGGGTGAAGGCGGCCTGTTGGGCCTGGCCGTCGCCCCCACCTTCGGCGCGGACCACCTGATCTACGCGTACTTCACCACCGAGTCGGACAACCGCATCGCCCGAATGCAGTACGACGAGAAGAAGCCCGCCGGCCGGCAGCTGGGAGCTCCGGACACCATCCTGCGGGGCATTCCGAAGGGCTCCATCCACAACGGCGGACGCATCGCGTTCGGTCCGGACCGCATGTTGTACGCCGGCACGGGCGAGACGGGCGACACGGGCCTCGCGCAGGACAAGGCCTCGCTCGCCGGCAAGATCCTGCGGATGACGCCGGACGGCGAGCCGGTGCACGGCAACCCCGAGGGCGATTCGCTGGTGTATTCCTACGGCCACCGTAATGTGCAGGGCCTGGCCTGGGACGGCGGGAGGCAGCTCTGGGCCTCTGAATTCGGCCAGAACACCTGGGACGAGCTGAATCGGATCGAGCCAGGAAAGAACTACGGCTGGCCGGAGGTGGAGGGGAAGAAGGACGAGTCCGGGTTCGTCGACCCGGTGGCCCAGTGGAAGACGTCCGAGGCCTCCCCGAGCGGCACCGCCTATGCCGAAGGATCGATCTGGATGGCGGGGCTGCGCGGCGAGCGGCTCTGGCGGATCCCTCTTTCCGGCAAGCCCGGCGGCGAACCGCTGGCTGCTCCCCAGGCGTTCCTCGACGGCAAGTACGGCCGACTGCGCACGGTGCTGGCAGCGGGCGGTGACAAGCTGTGGCTGGTCACGAGCAACACGGACGGCCGGGGCACCCCGAAGCCGGGTGACGACCGGATCCTGCTCCTGAAGGTGCGGTAGCCGCCGCCGGGCGGCTCGGGTCAGCGTTTCGGTGAGCGCGGCGAGTTCACCGGTTCGGCCGACGAAGACGGGGCTGACGGTGTTTGGGCTCCACGTCGCCGAGCATCGCATACGCGTGCGACTTAGTGGTCGGCGCTGGAGATCTTTCGGGGGTTGCCTGCACTGTTGTGGTGTAGGGGTCAGTTCAGATTCCCACCGGCGTCCACCTGATGGCGAGCTATCTGGCCGCGCCCCGGCACCTTCCGTGGCTACTGGATCGCGACCATGCCGGCGACCTGTCTCCGACGAGGCGGTGACCGCCAGCATCCGCAGAAGCGGCCTGGCTGGGCCCGTGGCAACGCGTGTACCGGGCCGCGGAGCTTCTTTGAGCGGGGCGTCGCCTGTCACCGCAGTTGGTTGAATGCCTGGTCGGCGTCCCCTACGGCCTCGGGGTGGACGTCGTGGGCGGTTCGACCGTCGGCGATCTTCTGCCAGTTGGCCCGGGCGAGCACCCGTTGGACCGCGAGTACCTGGGCGGCTCGCAGGCGTGCTTGGATGCCTTCGCCGAGAGCGTCCGCCAGTGCCTCCTCGTCCTCGAGTTGGTACCGGGTGAGCCGTCCCGCCAGGCTCGGTGTGGTGAACACCAGCTGATGGAACGCCACCACCTCGGGATGATCGTTGAGGCCGGTGACGGGGTCGTACCGGTCGAGGCCGGCCCGGAAGTGCCGGTGCAGCGCCGTCACCGGCTTGAGGCCGGGCCTGCGGGCACGTACGACACGGGCCGCCTCGCCCAGGTGGTCCGCGAACCGGTGCAGCACCAGGTCTTCCTTGGTGGGGAAGTACCGGAAGAGGGTCGGCTTGGAGATGTCGGCCGCTGCGGCGATGTCGTTGACTGAGACGCGGTCGAATCCGTGCTCCAGGAACAGCGAGACGGCCGCGTCGCCGATGGCCTCGCGCGTCCGCGCCTTCTTGCGGGCCCGCAGTCCCGTCGGCTCGCTCATCTGACCACCATAACATTCGTGACTGAGTTGCGTTTTTAACCGAGTAACGTTTTCATGGCGGCATGAATCAGCCAGACATCCCTCCTGTGCTCGTCACCGGGGCGACGGGCCGAGTCGGCGGCGTCGTCATCGACCAGCTTCTCGACGCCGGCGTGCTGGTCCGCGCCCTCACGCATCGCTCCGAGGCGGCGGCGACGCTGCCGGCGAAGGTCGAGGTCTTCACAGGCGACCTCACCGTGCCCGAATCGCTCGACCCGGCATTGAGTGGTGCCGGTGCTGTCTTCTTCGTCTGGACCGCCCCGCCTCAGACCGCCGCGGCTGTCGTCGAGCGGATGGCAGCCCACGTGCGGCGGGTCGTCTTCCTCTCCTCCCCGCACCAGACACCACACCCCTTCTTCCAGCAGCCCAATCCCATGGCAGCGATGCACGCCGACATCGAGCGGCTCATCGCGGCCACCGGACTCGAGTCGACGATCATCCGGCCGGGGATGCTCGCGTCGAACTCGCTGGCCTGGTGGGCGCCCGCGATCCGGGCCGGCGAGGCCGTCCGGTGGCCTTACGGCGCTGCCGAGACTGCACCGGTCGACGACCGCGACGTCGCAGCTGTCGCGGCGCGGACGCTCTATCAGGACGGATACGTCGGAGGCGACTACGTCCTTACCGGTCCCGAGTCGCTGACCCAAGCCGCGCAGGTGAGCGTCATCGGTGACGCCCTGGGGCGCCGCATCGCATTCGAGGAGATGACGCCGGACGAGTTCCGGAGCCTGTCGGAGGGCACGGCGCCCAGTTCGGTCGTTGACATGCTGCTCGCCGCGTGGAGCGCGGCGGTCGGACAGCCCGCGTACGTCACCACTGCGGTTGCGGACATCCTCGGAACGGCGCCGCGAACGTTTCGCCAGTGGGCCGCCGACCACGCCACCGCGTTCACGGAGAGTTCGGACGGTTCGGAGGGTTCGGAGGGTTCGTAACCTCACGTCAGGCTGCGGTCCCTTGGATCCGCTCCCCCGATCGGTCTGCCCACCATGCCCGTTGCCCTCGCCCGCCCGATCCCCTTGACCAACGCCGAACGCGAGCGGTTGAAGAAGTCGGCCTACGGCCACAAGACCCCCTATCGGACCCGGCAGCGGGCCGCGATCGTGCTGCACGCGGCACGGGGGCGGGCCAACGCGCGCATCGCCCGGGAGACCGGCATGCACCTGGACACCGTGCGGACCTGGCGGGGCCGGTTCGCCGACGGCGGGCCGCCGGCCCTGGTCGACCGCAAGCGCTCCGGGCGCCCGGCCCGTTTCACTCCAGTGCAGGTCGCCGAGGCCAAGGCGCTGGCCTGCCAGTTACCCGCCGAGACCGGCGTGCCGCTGTCGCGCTGGTCCTGCCCGGAGCTGGCCGCCGAGCTGACCGCGCGCGGGATCACACTCCGGGCCGGGCCCGGGCGATGCGCGTCAACCACGAGTACGGCCGCGGCGGCGCGCTGGCCTAACTGGCCGAGAACGGCGGGCAGCGGGGTGGGGTAAACGCCGTCGCGCACGATCGCCAGGAGCTGCTTCAACGGTGGGCGCTGATGATCATCGGTCTGCCGGTGGCAGGAGGCCTCTGCGGCTGGATCATCGCCGTGCTGCAGGAACGCACGGCCTCTCTGCCCGCGGCCAGAGGCGCCTTGACCGGGACGCTCCCTCTGTGGGTCCCGGGCACCGTGTCGTTCGTCAGCACGCTCGGGAGGCCTACGAGCCCGTAGCTCCCAACGACGCCCGGACGGCCATCAATGCAGCTTGCTGACAAAGGACTTGTCAGAGCGGGGAGGCGGGAGGCGGTGACCTGCCCGTCCTACGCGCGCGGTCGGCCCAGGCTCACCGACTCGGCCGAGGGCTGACTGCGGCCGAATCGCCGGTCGTAGTCGTAGTCGTTGCCGTTCACCTCGGCCCTCCCTGTGACGTGCGGTCCAGCCCAGCCCTGCAGGGTGCCTTCTCGGCGAGCCGGTGTCAGAACAAGTGGACCTCTTGCCTGCTTTGTCTCATGATCTTAGGAAATTGACCCATCAAGCACATGTATGATGTTCGTCATCCACATGCCCTTCGGGCGGCGTCATGCCTGCCCGGACCTGGGGGCTCAAGCGCGCGACGATCGGTTCCCGCCCGCGTCGCGCACGCTCAGTTCGCAAGCCGTTGAGGCTCGGCGGGACCGGAAGGTAGTATTGATGCGCTCCAGAGGAGCAACAGGAAAGGCGCGACCGTCTTCGCGCGTGCGGAACGTGGTGCGGGTGGTGGGCATCGCCCTGCTGTCCGCGCTGACGCTCATCATCGGAACCGGGACATCAGCTTTCGCGGCGCAGCCCGGTGAGGAGTCCAACTGGCACCAGCAGTTCGAGAACGGTGCGCCGTTGCGGCACCGGGGCTTCACGGAGACCCGGGACAGTTACGGACGCGTGCTCCAGGCGTGGCGGGGGTACGACAACAACAACATCTGGATATCCATCGACAACGGGCAGCCCTACGCGTTTCCGAGCGCCCAGTCGTACGCCACCCCGCAGATCATCTTCACGGCGTACGGCCCCCGGGTCTACCACACCGGCACTGATGGCCACATCTACTACGCCGGGTTCACCTACGACGCCTACCAGCACGTCACCACGTTCGGCAGCTGGCAGCAGGTCCCCAGCAATGTCGTCACACCGAACGACCAGTCGCCCTCGGTGACCCCGCTGTGGCACCCGGGGCAGGACACCACTGACCCTGACAACGGCGGCGAGTCGGTCTACCTGTCCTGGCGGGGTGTGAACAGCGCCCAGATCTACGGCTCCTACTTCTACGGCGTGGGTGCCAACAGGTATCCGAACAACTGGCACCTTCCCACGGCCATTCCCGGCGCCACGAGCAACGTCGCACCCGGCATCGCGTACAACCGGGCCTGGGGCCGCATCGTTCTCACCTGGGCGGGAGAGGACACGCACGTCTACGTCGCTTCCCAACTCATCGGCCACGGCGACTGGTCCGCTGCGGAGCGGGTCGGCTCCATGACGACCGTGACCAGGCCGGCCATCGCGCTGACCAACTCCGGTGCTGGGCAGATAGCAGTGATCCCCTACGCCAACGGGTGGAGCGGCGGAACCACGGAGCTCATCGACATCTACCGTGCCTCCGATCGTCCCTCGGGAGTCCTCTTCCTCCTGTGGACCGGTGAGATCACCGGAAACAACTGGGGGGACATCTTCCTGTCGGCCAATGGCACCGACGTCAACATGAATGCGACAACCTCGCAGCACTACGACTACTGGAAGCACTCAGGGTCGTTCTGATCCGCGCCAGTTGCGTTCCTGGTCGCGTTCGCCCGCACACGAGATCCGTCACGGACGGGCTCGCGTGCGGGCGAACGCCCTTCGCTCTCCCTGCGGTCGACCGGTCGATGGGCACTGGCCCCTCGGGGCCGACGAGGCGAGCACCTGACATCGAATGCCGACGGCCGTAGTCCGGGGCCTCGGGCTTCCGGGCGGACGCCGGGTGCCATGCACCGAAGCGCCCGGGAGCCGGGCTGAGGAAGATCAGCGCAGCGAGTCGTGCGGCTCCTCCCGGCGGACGATGCCGAGGCGCTGCGTCGCGCGGGTGAGCGCCACGTACAGATCGCTGGTCCCGAAACGTCCCGGCTCCACGTCCAGGACGTTGTCGAATTCCAGGCCCTTCGCCTCGCGGGGGCCGAGCAGCACCACGGGGGAGACCCCGAGACCTCAGACGGCACCTCGGGGGTCCCGCCCCGCACACCCCGGCCGCCGGGACTCGCAAGTCAGGGCAACCCTGGTCCCGAAGGGCTCAGCCGCCGGACGCGGACGGCAGCGCGACGAAGAGGTCCAGGTACATGCCGATGGAGATCAGCACGCCCAGCGCGCCGAGCGCGACGCCCGCCCAGGCCACGGAACGGATCCAGCCCGGCCGGGGAAGGACTGACGGCGCCCCGAAGGCGGGGCGGACCAGGACGAACACGCCGACGAGCAGGGCGAGGAGCGCGAACACACCGTTGACGAGGGCCGTACTGTGCCAGGCGTCGCCGTAGATCTCGTTGATCTGCTGTCCGGCGCTGCCGCCGCCGGAGGTCTTGATCTGGCCGATCAGGGTCTCGCGCTCGGCGGCGACCCGGCCGGTCCACGCTCCCGAGAGGGAGACGATCCCGAGCCCCGCGGCCACGACGGCCGCGGCGCCCGATCCGGTCCCGGCGGACGCGGCGGCCTCCGCCTCGGCGTAGGGGTCGGGCTCCAGCTCGTTCTCCAGGCCGTCCTCCGCGGCGGCGTCCGTCGCCGCCACGTCCATGGCGGTAACGTCCGCCACGGTCACGCCGGGCGCGACGTCCCCCGGCACGGCATCCTCCGCGGGACCTGCCTTCTTCGCCAGGTCCGGTGCGGCGGGGGTGCCGCCCGTCGCCTTCGTCTCGGTGTCGTCGGTGGTCGTGGTGGAGGGGGTGGTGTTCATGTGCCGCACGCTAAGGGTCCCGTATGAGAGCCTCCTTAACGCCGTGCACGCGGTCCCGGGCACGGGGGCGGACCGCGCCGCGGGCCGTGGGTCCCGTGCCCGGGAAGCGGACCGTCAGCCGGAGACGCTCGGTCGGCCGTTCTCGATGTGGCCCATCAGCCGCCGCCGGAAGGCCCCTTCCGCGCCGGCCGACACGTCGAGGTCGTACCAGCCGTGGGAGTCGGCCGCCGAGTGAACGACCGTGCGGCTGCGGCCCGGCTTGACCTCGACCCGCCGGGTCCAGTCCAGCAGATCGTCCTCCTCGACGTATCCCAGCGGCCGGACGACGAACGTCACTGTGCGGTGGCCGGTGTTGCGCAGGGTGAGGTGGAGGTCGCGCTCGTCGGCGTCGATCCGCGTGGCTAGTTCGGCGGGGCTGTTCGAGGTGCCCTCGAACTCCCGCCGAAAACCGTTCGGTCCGGTGACCGTGAAGCGGTACCGCTCGTCGTCGAGGGGCACGGTCAGCTGCGCCCTCCTCCTGACGTCTCGGTGCTGCGGGACGGGGAACTCCCCCGCGTACGGGTACAGCGCGAAGTGCGCGGACGAGCTTCCGGTGTTGCTCAGGGACAGCCGCAGCTCCTTGCCGTCCACCAGCACGGCCTGCGCGTCGGGCTGGTAGGGCAGCGGCCTGGCGGGGCGCACACCCGGCTCCTGGACGGGCATGCTCTGTTCGGCGGGCGGCCTCGGCTGCCAGCGACCGCCGAAGGGCGGGACGGCGCCCGGGTGCGCCACCTCCGGCTGCCGCTGCGTCCGGCGGAAGTCGAAGGCCGAGGTGAGGTCACCGGTGACCGAGCGGCGCCACTCGCCGATGTTCGGCTCCTTCACACCAGTCCAGCGCTCCAGGAGGCGGACCACCGAGGTGTGGTCGAAGACCTCGGAACAGACGTAGCCGCCGACCGTCCACGGCGAGACCACCAGGAGGGGCACCCGCACACCGAGTCCGGTCGGCTTGCCCTCCCAGCGTTCCTCGGTGACCTCCACGGGAGGGACCGGGGGCGGCACGTGGTCGAAGAAGCCGTCGTTCTCGTCGTAGTTGATGATGACGGCGGTGTGCCGCCACACGTCCGGATGCCTGCCGAGCGCGTCGAGGACCTTGTAGACGATCGTCGCGCTGTGGACCGGGGACGAGACGCTCGGATGCTCGGAGTCCACGGCGGACGGCACGAGGTAGGACACCGCCGGCAGCGTTCCGGCCGCGACGTCGGCGGCGAACTCGTCGGCCAGCGTGCCCGTCTCCACCCGGCGCAGACCGCGTTCGAAGAGACTGCGCTCGGCACGGGTCAGCGTGGCCACGCCTTCCTCCAGCAGTCCGAGCAGCCGGTCGCGCTCCGGCCCCGCCCCGGCGTCCCGCACCTCCGCGTAGAAGGACTCCATGTAGGTGTGCCCGCCCGTCCGGGCCAGAGCCTTGCGGGCCAGCGCCTTGAAGGTGCTGAAGAACTCGATCTGGTTGTCGGTGAAGTTCTCCCATTCGGTGTACGTACGCCAGCTGCGCCCGGCCTTCTCCAGTCGCTCCGCGTACGTGCCCCAGCCGTAGCCGGGGTGCGTGCCCTCGTCGTACGCGTCGTTGCCGACCGCCCGGTCGCCGTTCGCCTCGAATCCGGTCTTCCCGCTCCACAGGTGGTTGCGGTTGGGGCTCGTCGAGCTGTGGACGGAGGAGTGGTAGGCGTCGCAGACCGTGAAGGTGTCGGCCAGTTCGTAGTGCAGCGGGATGTCCCGGCGGTCGTAGTACGCCATGGTCGCGGCCGTCTTCGCGGTCACCCAGCCGTTCATCCACCCGTCGGCCCAGGCCTTGCCGCCACCGCTCCAGGAATGGTCGAGGGCCCCGATGTACTGGAGGTCCTTCTTCTGCGCGGCAGCCGCCTCGCGCACGGGGAAGGGCAGCACCGGGGTCCCGAGCGGGCCCGGCTGCTCGAAGACGGGCCCGCCCGACGGAAGCTCGATCGCGTTGCGGTCACCGAAGCCGCGCACCCCGCGGAGCATGCCGAAGTAGTGGTCGAACGAACGGTTCTCCTGCATCAGGATCACCACGTGCCTGATGTCCGCCAGCCCACCGGATCCCGTTGCCTGCTGCGGCTGCGCGGCCATGGCGGCCTGGAGCGACGGGGGCAGCAGCGAGGCCGCGGCCGCGGCCCCGAGAGCGCCGCCGCCCAGAGTGAAGAACCGTCGCCGTGAAAAGTCCGTAGCCATGTGAGCCTCCCGAGAACCAGTGGTACGCCAGGAAGGTAGACAAGCGAGGTGGCGACGGGAAGGCGTGCGTACGGCCCGGTGGTGAATGTCCGGCAGGTGCCTCACGGCGTCACCCCGGCAAACCCCCCGCGCCGGTCGCGCGCGCGGGGTGGCCAGGGCCCTTCGCCCGAGCACTCTCGCGCCCGCCGGGCGCGGGCCGGGCAACGCCGGAGGGGCGGAGCATCCGGTGGATGCTCCGCCCCTCCTTCCGTGGTGCCGAGGTCAGCCCTCGACGCCGAGCTTCTCCAGGATCAGCTCACGCACGCGCGCCGCGTCCGCCTGACCGCGGGTGGCCTTCATGACCGCTCCGACAAGTGCGCCGGCCGCGGCGACCTTTCCGCCGCGGATCTTGTCGGCGATCGCCGCGTTGCCCGCGATGGCCTCGTCGACCGCAGTGCCAAGCGCACCCTCGTCCGACACGACCTTCAGACCGCGCTTCTCGACGACGGTGTCCGGGTCGCCCTCGCCCGCGAGGACACCCTCGAGGACCTGGCGGGCCAGCTTGTCGTTGAGGTCACCGGACGCGACGAGCTCGGCCACCCGGGCGACCTGAGCCGGGGTGACCGGCAGCTCGTCCAGGCTGCGGCCGGTCTCGTTGGCGTTACGGGCCAGCTCGCCCATCCACCACTTGCGGGCCTGGTCGGACGGTGCGCCCGCCTCGGTCGTGGCGACGATCAGATCGACCGCGCCCGCGTTGAGGATGGACTGCATGTCGTGCTCGTTGACGCCCCACTCGTCCTTCAGCCGCTTGCGGCGCAGCCGCGGCAGCTCGGGGAGCCCCTTGCGGAGCTCCTCGACCCAGTCACGGGACGGGGCGACAGGCACCAGGTCCGGCTCGGGGAAGTAGCGGTAGTCCTCGGCGTTGTCCTTGATGCGGCCGGCCGTGGTGGAGCCGTCCTCCTCGTGGAAGTGCCGGGTCTCCTGCACGATCGTCCCGCCCGAGTTCAGCACCGCGGCGTGGCGCTGGATCTCGAAGCGGGCGGCGCGCTCGACGGAACGCAGCGAGTTGACGTTCTTCGTCTCGGAGCGCGTACCGAACGCCTCGCGACCGTGCGGGCGCAGCGACAGGTTGACGTCGCAGCGCATCTGGCCCATCTCCATCCGGGCCTCCGAGACACCGAGCGCCTTGATGAGCTCGCGGAGCTCGGCGACGTACGCCTTGGCGACCTCGGGGGCGCGTGCCCCGGCTCCCTCGATCGGCTTGGTGACGATCTCGATGAGGGGGATGCCCGCACGGTTGTAGTCGAGCAGCGAGTGGGAGGCGCCGTGGATGCGGCCGGTGGCACCGCCGACGTGCGTCGACTTGCCGGTGTCCTCCTCCATGTGGGCGCGCTCGATCTGCACGCGGAAGATCTCGCCGTCCTCCAGCTGGACGTCCAGATAGCCGTTGAAGGCGATCGGCTCGTCGTACTGGGAGGTCTGGAAGTTCTTCGGCATGTCCGGATAGAAGTAGTTCTTCCGGGCGAAGCGGCACCACTCGGCGATCTCGCAGTTCAGCGCGAGCCCGATCTTGATGGCGGACTCGACGCCGATCTCGTTGACGACCGGGAGCGCGCCCGGCAGTCCGAGGCAGACAGGGCAGGTCTGCGAGTTGGCGTCCTGCTTGAGCTCGGTGGAGCAGCCGCAGAACATCTTGGTCTTGGTGCCCAGCTCGACATGGACCTCCAGGCCCATGACGGGGTCGTACTTCGCGAGGGCGTCCTCGTACGACTCCAGGTCAATGACAGTCACGGTGAAACTTTCCCTCTCAGCCCAGCAGGACGTCGTCGTCGCCGAGACGCTTGAGTTCGCGGTAGAGGATCGCCAGGCCGGTGACGATCGCGGCGGCCGAGACGGCGGCGTCGATCAGCCGGAGGGTGTCGCTCTCCTGTCGGGCGAGCTTGGCCTGCTTAGCGACGCTCAGCGCGCCGAAGGCGGTGGTGCCGAGCGACAGGTACACGCCGGACTTGGACTTCTTGAAGTTCTTGGCCTTCTTGGTCATTGCACTCACAGTGACGGAGCCTCCTCAAGCAGCGGGTGACCCCACTTTTCCACGAAGGCGGCCTCGACGGCGGCTCCGACCTTGTACAGCCGGTCGTCCTTCATGGCGGGGGCGATGATCTGCAGCCCGACCGGCAGCCCGTCCTCCGGGGCCAGGCCGCAGGGAAGCGACATGGCGGAATTACCGGCGAGGTTGGTCGGAATGGTGCACAGGTCCGCGAGGTACATCGCCATCGGGTCGTCGGCACGCTCGCCGATCGGGAAGGCGGTGGTGGGCGTCGTCGGGGAGACGATGACGTCGACCTGCTCGAACGCCTTCTCGAAGTCCCGCGTGATGAGGGTGCGGACCTTCTGGGCCGAGCCGTAGTACGCGTCGTAGTAGCCGGAGCTGAGCGCGTACGTGCCCAGGATGATGCGGCGCTTGACCTCGTCGCCGAAGCCGGCCTCGCGGGTGAGCGCGGTGACCTCCTCGGCCGAGCGCGTGCCGTCGTCGCCGACCCGCAGGCCGTAACGCATGGCGTCGAAGCGGGCGAGGTTCGAGGAGCACTCGGACGGCGCGATCAGGTAGTACGCCGAGAGCGCCAGGTCGAACGACGGGCAGTCGAGCTCGACGACGGTGGCGCCGAGGGACTTCAGCAGCTCGACGGACTCTTTGAACCGCTGGACGACGCCGGCCTGGTAGCCCTCGCCCGAGAACTGCTTGACGACACCGACGCGCATGCCCTGTACGGATCCGTTGCGCGCGGCCTCGACGACCGGCGGGACCGGCGCGTCGATGGAGGTCGAGTCGAGCGGGTCATGTCCGCCGATGACCTCGTGCAGGAGCGCCGCGTCCAGGACCGTACGGGCGCAGGGCCCGCCCTGGTCGAGGGAGGACGAGAAGGCGACCATGCCGTAGCGGGAGACGCCCCCGTAGGTGGGCTTGACGCCGACGGTACCGGTGACGGCGGCGGGCTGGCGGATGGAACCGCCGGTGTCCGTGCCGATGGCGAGCGGCGCCTCGAAGGAGGCCAGCGCGGCGGAGGAACCGCCGCCGGAGCCGCCCGGGATGCGGGTGAGGTCCCAGGGGTTCCCGGTCGGGCCGTAGGCGCTGTTCTCGGTGGAGGACCCCATGGCGAACTCGTCCATGTTGGTCTTGCCGAGGATGACGACGTCGGCCGCCTTCAGCTTCCTGGTGAGGGTCGCGTCGTAGGGCGGGACCCAGCCTTCGAGGATCTTCGAACCGACGGTGGTCGGCATGTCCTTCGTGGTGAAGATGTCCTTGAGCGCGAGCGGGACGCCGGCCAGCGGGCCGAGCTTCTCGCCCGCCTCACGCTTGGCGTCGACGGCGCGGGCCTGCGCGAGCGCGCCCTCGCGGTCGATGTGGAGGAAGGCGTGGACCTTCTCGTCGATGGCGTCGATCCGGGCCAGGTGAGCCTCGGTGACCTCGACGGCTGTCAGCTCGCCGGAGGCGATCCTCGCGGCGATCTCGGCCGCGGTGAGCTTGATGATGGTGCTGATGTCCGTCATGGCTGTTAGTCCTCCCCCAGGATCTGCGGCACCTTGAAACGCTGCTGCTCCTGGGCCGGGGCGCCGGAGAGCGCCTGCTCGGGGGTGAGCGACGGACGGACCTCGTCCGCGCGCATGACGTTGGTCAGCGGCAGCGGGTGGGAGGTCGGCGGTACGTCTTGGTCGGCGACCTCGGAGACGCGGGCGACCGCGCCGATGATGTCGTCGAGCTGACCGGCGAAGTGTTCGAGCTCTTCGCCCTTCAGCTCCAGACGCGCCAGCCGGGCGAGGTGGGCGACCTCCTCGCGCGTGATGCCAGGCATGCAGCGATCCTCAGGGTTCGGTGTGTGGTTTTGGCCCAATCCTATGGGGTCGCCGGGCACGCCCGTGGCCGAGCCGATCGAGCCCGGGCACTGATTAAGGACAAAAGGGCCACCCTGCGGCGAGCCCTCCCTCAGGCGGTCGCCGGGCCGGGGTTGAGCGCGCGCCCCGCGGACCTGGGTTCCAGCTCGGGCACCGCCGCCGCCGCGGCCGCCAGCTCCGACGGTCGCCGCCAGCCGTGCTCGCCCCGCGCCCTCAGCCAGGCCGTCGTCTCCTGCGGCGGCATGGCCGCCGCGACGAGCCACCCCTGCACGGCGTCGCAGTGCAGGTCCCGCAGTCGCTCCCAGGTCTCGTCGTCCTCCACGCCCTCGGCGACGACGATCAGCCCCAGCGAATGGGCGAGGTCGATGGTGCAACGGACGATCTCGGCGTCCTCGTGGTCCACGGCCAGCCGCGCCACGAACGACCGGTCGATCTTGAGCTCGCTGACCGGCAGCTTCCGCAGGTGGACGAGGGAGGAGTAGCCGGTGCCGAAGTCGTCCAGCGACATCTTCACTCCGTGCCCGGTCAGTGCGGCCAGGGTGTCGGCGGCCCGTTGCGGGTCCTCCAGCAGGACGTGCTCCGTTATCTCCAGCTGCAGGGACCCCGCCGGCACCCCGTGCCGGGCGAGCCGGGCGGCCACGCTGCCCGCGAAGCCGGGGGTGTGGACGTCGCGGGGCGAGACGTTGACCGCCACGGGCACGAAGAGGCCCTGGGCGCGCCACCGGGCCACCTGGGCCAGGGCCGTCTCCAGGACGTACTCGGTGAGGTGGGGCATGAGCCCGGATGACTCCGCGATCGCGATGAACTCGTCCGGGGGGACGCGCCCGCGCTCCGGGTGCACCCAGCGCACGAGCGCCTCGAGGCCGGCCACCTGGCCGTCGAAGCCGACCTTCGGCTGGTAGTGGAGTTCCACCTCCCGGGCGTCCAGGGCACGGCGCAGGTCACCCAGCAGGCCCAGTCTGTCCGGGGTGTTGCTGTCCCGCTTCGACTCGTAGACCTCGACGCCCGTACGGTCCCGCTTGGCCTGGTACATGGCGACGTCCGCCCGTCTGAGCAGGCCCTCGGCGTCGAGTGCGTGGTCGGGGTGGACGGCGACCCCGGCGCTCGCCTCGAGCACCAGGACGAGTCCGTCGAGGTCCAGGGGTGAGGAGAGCTCGGCCACGAGGTGACGGGCGACGCGCTGGGCACTGGTGGTCGAGTCCGCCGTGGGCAGCAGCACGGCGAACTCGTCGCCGCCGAGCCGGGCGGCTTCCGCACCTCGGGGCAGAGCGAGCCGCAGCCGGTCCGCGATCTGGAGCAGGAGCCGGTCCCCGGCCATATGTCCGAGGGTGTCGTTGACCGCCCGGAAGCGGTCAAGGTCGATCAGGACGAGCGCGGTCCTGCTGCCGGTGCCCCTGGCCTCCTCCAGCGCCGTCCACGTCCTCTCCAGCAGCCACTGGCGGTTGGGCAGGCCCGTCAGCGGGTCCCGGAGCTGCTCCTCCGCCCGCGCCCGGGCGATCCACAGCGTGGAGTCCAGTGCGATCAGGGGTACGGCGAAGAGCGGGAGCAGCACGGGCGTGGCCGACGCGACCACGCAGATCAGGGGGGCGATACCGATCAGGGCCACCGCGACGAGCCCTTGGCGCAGCAGTGCGGTACGGGCGACGGTCGGCAGCCCGCCGGTCTGGGAGGCCCGGGCGTACCACAGGAGGACACGGGTGACGAAGAGGTACACGGCGGCGGCGAGCAGTACCTCCGGTACGGCGGCGATGCCCCAGTCGAGTGGCCGCCAGGGCGTCTCGACCGTGGGCGCCTCGCCGAACGCCGACAGGACGAGCGCCGCGGCCCCGACGCCGAGTATGTCCACCGCGCCGTGCAGCAGCCCCTGCCACCAGCGATGGCGCCTGGCCATGCCGACGAGGACCACGACGACGAGGCTGACCAGCCCGGCGGACACCCAGCCGTAGAGCAGGAGGACCGCAAGGGTGAGGGCGGCACCGGAACCGGTACCGCCCCACCAGCGGTCGCGCCCGAGGGCGACCAGATGCCCCACGATGATTCCGGTGAGCAGCGCGAGCGACCAGCCGGCGGTGCCGTCGGGAAACAGGGAGTGCCCGTCCTGAACCGTCCGGTAGAACCCGGTGGCGAGCTGGACCGCGGCGAGCGCCACGGCTACCGTGCCCACGGGTGACGCGAGGCACACGAAACCTTGCAGCCGCGACACCGGTGCGGCGCTCTCGGTCGGGTTCATTCCGTCCCTCTCACAGCCGGCGGTGCCGATGTCCCACGGTGGCCCCCACTCACATGCCAACACGACCCGATTCCCGCCACACGGCCGGGCGCGGCAGGTGCTCGTTCAACAGTAGGCCGCCGGAGGCCCGAGCGGGCAGCGCTCTGCAGCTCTTGCCCGAATGCGGACCAGGGAGCCCGCACCGCCTGCTGTGCGCCGAACGGGTGGTGCGGACGGGCCCGGCCGGTCCTCCCGGCCCGTCCGCTTGATTCCCCGCCCGGCACGGGCCACGCGTCACCGGGGTATCGATCGCGCCTCGATCACGCTTCGGCCGGAACAGCCGCCCCTCTGGCCGCATCCGGCCCCTGTCCCAGGAGTACGGCGAAGCCGTCCTCGTCGAGGACGGGCACCTTGAGCTGCATCGCCTTGTCGTACTTCGACCCGGGGTTGTCGCCCACCACGACGAAGGAGGTCTTCTTCGACACGGAGCCGGTCACCTTGGCGCCAAGGCTCTGGAGTGCGTCCTTCGCGCCGTCCCGGGTGTGCGTCGTGAGCGTGCCGGTGACGACGACCGTGAGCCCTTCCAGCGGCCGGGGGCCCTCGTCGGCGCCCGCACCCTCGTCCTCCATCCGGACCCCGGCCTCACGCCACTTACGCAGGATCTCGCGGTGCCAGTCCTCGGCGAACCACTGCTTGACCGACGCGGCGATGATGGGCCCGACCCCGTCGGCGGCTGCCAGTTCCTCCTCCGACGCCTCGTCGATCCGGTCGACGGACCTGAACTGGCGGGCCAGTTCCACGGCGGCCACCGGCCCCACGTGGCGGATGGAGAGACCGGTCAGGATCCGGGCGAGCGGGGCCTCCTTGGCTGCCGCGATGCCCTCCAGCATGCCGAGGGCGTTCTTCTTGGGGTCGCCCTGCTGGTTGGCGAAGACCGTGGCGATCTTCTCCTCGCCCGTCTTCGGGTCGCGCTTGGGCAGTCCGCTGTCCGCGTCCAGGACGTAGGCCCGGATCGGCAGAAGCTGCTCCACCGTCAGGCCGAAGAGGTCCCCCTCGTCCAGCAGTGGCGGCTCGGCAGGCTCCAGCGGCCGGGTCAGGGCCGCCGCGGCCACGTAACCGAAGTGGTCGATGTCCAGGCACTTGCGTCCCGCCAGGTACGCCAGCCGCTCCCTCAACTGAGCGGGGCACGAGCGGGCGTTGGGGCAGCGGAGGTCGATGTCGCCCTCCTTCATCGGACGCAGCGCCGTGCCGCATTCGGGGCACTCTGACGGCATGACGAACTCCCGCTCACTGCCGTCGCGGAGGTCGACGACCGGGCCGAGGATCTCGGGGATCACGTCGCCCGCCTTGCGGAGCACCACCGTGTCCCCGATGAGGACGCCCTTGGCCTTCACGACGTTCTGGTTGTGGAGGGTCGCGAACTCGACCTCGGACCCCGCCACCTCCACGGGCTCCACCTGTGCGTAGGGCGTGACCCTGCCGGTGCGTCCCACGCCCACGCGGATGTTGACCAACTTGGTGTTGACCTCCTGCGGGGCGTACTTCCAGGCGATGGCCCAGCGCGGCGCGCGGGAGGTGGAGCCGAGCCGGCCCTGGAGCGGGATCTCGTCGAGCTTGATGACGACACCGTCGATCTCGTGCTCGACGGACTGGCGGTTCTCCCCGAAGTAGGCGATGAACTCCCTTGCCTCCTCCAGGGTTTCGACCACCTTGTTGTGCCGGGCGGTGGGCAGGCCCCATCCCCGCAGCATGTCGTACGCCTGTGAGAGCCGGTCGATGTCGAAGCCCTCGCGGGCACCGATGCCGTGCACCACCATGTGCAGCGGGCGGGTGGCCGTGACCTTGGGGTCCTTCTGCCTGAGCGAGCCGGCTGCCGCATTGCGCGGGTTGGCGAAGGGCTTGTCGCCGGCCTCGACGAGCCGGGCGTTGAGCCCTTCGAAGGCCTCCATGGGGAAGAAGACCTCGCCGCGGATCTCGACGAGTGCGGGAATCCGGTCGCCTTCGAGGCGGTGCGGGATCTCGGCGATGGTGCGGACGTTGGGGGTGATGTCCTCGCCGGTGCGGCCGTCGCCACGGGTCGCCGCGCGGGTCAGCCTGCCGTGCTCGTAGGTGAGGTTGACGGCGAGGCCGTCCACCTTGAGCTCGCACAGGAAGTGGTAGCCGCCCCTGCCGACGTCCTTGGCCACGCGCTCGGCCCAGGCCGTGAGTTCCGCGTCGTCGAAGGCGTTGTCCAGGGAGAGCAGGCGCTCCCGGTGCTCGACGGAGGTGAAGTCCGTGGTGTAGGGGCCCGCGACCTTCTGGGTCGGCGAGTCCGGGGTGCGCAGCTCCGGGTGCTCGTCCTCGATGGCCTCCAGCGCGCGCATCAGGCGGTCGAACTCGGCGTCGCTGACGACCGGCTGGTCCTTCACGTAGTACCGGAAGCGGTGATCATCGATCTGCTCGGCGAGGAGTGCGTGTTGCTCCCGCACCTCCGCCGGCACACCGGTCAGCTGCTGTGCCTGCTCTTCGCCGGCCATCGTCCGTTCCTCCCGTTGACCCGAGACCCTGCTACTCAGGGTTGTCTGCGAGCGACTTCGCGGCCCGGGCGCAGTGGGCGAGCGCGGCGCGCGCGTACGCGGGCGACGCCCCCGCGAGCCCGCAGGACGGAGTGATCACGACGGACTCGCTGAGAGTCCCCGGATTCAGCCCCAGCCTGCTCCACAACGTCCTGACCTTCTTGACGCTACCGCCAGGGTCCGACAATGCGGTCGAGGCACCGTCGAGACCGGGAACCACGCCGAGGAAGAGCTGGGTACCGCCCTCGACAGCTTCCCCGATCGCCTCCTCCTCACGCTCGGTGAGCAGAGAGAAGTCGAAGGAGACAGCGCCCGCTCCGGCCCGGCGCAGCAGCGCGAACGGCACCTCGGGGGCGCACGAGTGCACGACCGTGGGCGACGCGCCGTTCACGGCGAGCAGATCACGCAGCGCCCCCTCGACGACCTGGCGGTCCACCGCACGGTAGGTGCGGTAACCGCTCGCGGAGCGCACCCGCCCCAGCAGTACGGCGGTGAGGGAGGGTTCGTCGAGCTGGAGCACGACCTCCGCGCCGGGAATCCTGCGCCGCACCTCGGCGAGGTGGGAGCGCAGGCCCTCGGCCAGGGAGCCCGCCAGGTCACGGCAGGCCCCCGGGTCGCCGAGCATGGCCTCTCCGCCACGCAGTTCGAGCCCTGCCGCCAGGGTCCAGGGGCCGACGGCCTGAACCTTCAGCAGCCCTTCGTACCCCTGGGTGAACTCCTCCAGGGCGTCGAGGTCCTCGCCCAGCCAGGAGCGGGCCCGCCGGGTGTCGCGGCCCGGCCGGTCGCTGACGCGCCAGCCGCTCGGCTCGACGTGGCCGTACATCTCGACGAGCATGCCGATGGTCCGGCCGATCATGTCGGCGCCGGGCCCCCGGGCCGGCAGCTCTCCCAGGTGCGGCATGCCCTGGCCGTCGGCGAAGGACCCGGTGACGGTCCTGGCCGTCTCCCGGGCGTCTCCCCCCGGCATGGACCCGATCCCGGTGGCCGCACTCGCACTGAACCCGCTCTTCTCGCTCACGGGGGGAAGCCTACGGGCCCCGGGTGGCCGCTCTCAGCGGCCGGGGCGGACCGTCAGGTCGTTGACCTCGGCGTCCCGGGGCAGATCGAGTGCCATCACGATCGTGGTGGCGACCGACTCGGGGTCGATCCAGCGAGAGGCGTCGTACTCCTTGCCCTCCTGCTGGTGGACCTTGGCCTGCATGGGGCTCGCCGTGCGGCCCGGGTAGACGGAGGTGACGCGGACCCCGGCGCCGTGCTCCTCGTGGCGCAGCGAGTCGGCGAGCGCCTTGAGGCCGTGTTTGCTGGCTGCGTAGGCTCCCCACTCGGCGTGCGCCGCGAGTCCGGCGCCGGAGTTCACGAAGACGACGTGACCCTTGGCGACGCGCACCTGCGGCAACAGCAGTCGGGTCAGTTCGGCGGGGGCGACCAGATTCGCGTTGAGCTGGAAGTGCCAGGCCTTGGGGGTGAGTTCGCCGATCCGGCCGAGCTCGACGACTCCCGCGATGTGGAGCAGCGAATCGAGGCTGTCGGGCATCGTCTGCTGGCCGAACGCCCAGGAGAGGCGGTCGGGGTTGCCGAGGTCGCCGACGAGCGTGCGGGCACCGGGGTGGAGCGCCGTCAGTTCCCTGGCGCGTCCGGCGTCCCGGGCCAGCAGCAGGAGATCGTCGCCGCGTTCCCGGAGACGGCGGGCGACGGCTTCGCCGATACCGGAGCCGGCGCCGGTGATGAGATGAGTAGGCATGCCCTCATGCTCGCATCACGTCGGGCGCCCCCTTCCCACCCGTCCCGGATCTCACCGCAGGCCGGCCGACTCCTCCAGGTGGGCGAGCGCCCCGACGGCGTCCTTCGCGAAGAACACCAGGTCGGTGAGGGGAAGGGGCAGGAAGCCCTCGTCGTCCATGCGCTGGAACTGCTGGCGCAGGCCGTCGTAGAACCCGGCGGTGTTGAGCAGGACGACGGGCTTGGTGTGCTTGCCGTGCTTCTTCAGCTCGAGGATCTCCGTCGCCTCGTCGAGCGTGCCGGTCCCCCCGACCATGATCACGACGGCGTCGGCCTTCTCCAGGAGCAGGGTGCGTTCGGCCAGATCCTTGGCGATCACCATCTCGTCGGCGTCGGTCCGCGCCTTCGCCGCCAGGAAGTCCACCGACACCCCGACGAGACGGCCGCCCGCCTCCTGGACGCCGTCGGCCACGACCTTCATCAGCCCGCTCTCCGACCCGCCCCAGACCAGGGTGTGCCCGCCCCTGCCGAGCAGCTCGGCGAACTCACGGGCGGGCACCGTGTAGCGGTCGTCGAGGTCGGCGGCGGAGAGGAAGACACAGATGTTCATGGGAACACCGTACGACCGGCCACGGCCCCGGATCCGGCCCGGGGAAGAAACCGGCCTCCCGGGTGGCTGAAGGACATATGACTTCCACCACAGGACATACCATCACCGTGGAACCCGCCGCCGTGCACGTGCGCGCGGTGCACGACGGCCAGGTGCTCGCGGAGAGCCGTCGGCCGCTGGTGCTGCGCGAGACGGGCTGTCCCGTCCGCTACTACCTGCCGCCCGAGGACGTGAGGACCGAACTCCTGACACCGTCCGGGACCAGTACGCACTGTCCGTTCAAGGGGGACGCGTCCTACTGGTCGCTGCCCGGTGCGGCGGACCTCGTGTGGGCCTATCCGGAGCCCAAGGACCAAGTCGCCCCGATCAAGGACCATTTCTGCTTCTACGCCACCGAGGTCGTCCCCGACTGACCGTCAGAAACATTTCCGCGCGACGGCGATGAGTTCCACCGGGCGCGGGAGTCCACCCTCACATGGACAAGACTCTCTCCCGCGACGGCACGTCGATCGCGTATCGCCGCCGCGGCGACGGGCCGCCGGTGATCCTGGTCGGCGGGGCTCTGACCCGAATCCGCAGGTAGTGGCGTGCTCGTGGGTCGTCAGCGGTCAACTTGCGTGATGCGGGGTGTTGTTGGGTTTCCGGCGTGTTGGTGTTCTGGCTGTCGTGCCAGGTGGACGGCTTTCCGGGGCGGGGTTCTGGTCTGGTCGGGT
>NZ_JBHVCT010000072.1:0-31451 GCF_042803195.1 Streptomyces sp. NPDC057428 | reverse complement strand
CGTCTTCACATACATGCCGCTAGACGATACGCACATCAATCCAGGTCACAGCCATGGGGGTAGCAAGTCGTGCCACTAGGCATTTCCAGCCTTTCGCGCTAGGTGCAACCGTCTGACCTGCACCGATGCCCTGCCACACCCCCGAGAACCCCACTCAACTGTGGAACGTAGGCTACGGCTCGACCCAAAAGCCCCTGCGCCGGCCTGACCCCCTACGCGGCCCTCCGCGAACTCCAGGCCCTCCTGCCACCTGGACCGACGCCTGCTCCATATGCGGCCAACCCGCACCAACACCCGAACCACACCACAGGACCTAACAAAGCCCTACTAGCAGGCGTACCAGTTGGTCCACGTGCCGTTGACGTTGTGCGTGTTGCACCAGTAGCCGCCGTTACCACCGAGCACCTGCACGGTGGGGTGTCCACCGGAGAACCAGCCCCAGACGCCATTCTGGACGTTGTTGCTGTTGCCGAGGAGGGCCCAGGTGGACCATGACCCGTTCGCGATGGCGAGCGGCAGCCGGTCCCTGGGCGGCCGGCGGGCATCACGGGCCGCTCAGGTCAGGCGATGCGCGTTGCCGCGTTCTGGCAGAGATCGAGTAGGGCTGTGCGGGCTGGGCAGCGGGGCAGTTCCCTCACCATCTGGCGTGCTTTGATCGCTTCTCGTGTGGTGTACTCGCGGGCTTGCTGGAACGCGGCGTGGCCGCGCAGGAGTTCGAGGGCTTCTTGGTGGGTTCTGTCGTTGTGGAGGCTGCCGTTCAGCAGGACGCGCAGCCGACTGTCGGCAGGGTCGTGGGGATCGGGAGGCAGAGCGCGCAGGAGGAGTACGGGGAGGGTGTCGACTCCTTGGCGCAGGTCGGTGCCGGTTCTCTTTCCGGAGGAGGCGGGGTTACCCGAGATGTCGAGGAGGTCGTCGGCGAGTTGGAAGGCGAGGCCGAGGGTTTCGCCGAAGGTGTCGAACACCTCGACAATGTCGGGGTGTGCTCCTGCAACCATGGCGCCCATGCGTCCGGCGAGGGCTATGAGGGAGCCGGTCTTATCGCTGATCACCTTCAGGTAGTGGGTTAGAGCGTCTTCTTCCGGGCTGGGTCCTTGGAGTTCGAGAATTTGCCCTTGCACCAGACGGGTGAGTACAGATCGTTGCGCGAGGATGACGTCCGCGCCCAGTTCGGCGGCCAGTTGGGCAGAGCGGGCGAGGAGGAAGTCCCCGGACCGTACGGCGATCCGGTTTCCCCATCGGGCGTTGACGGTGGGGACGCCGCGCCTGACGTGGGCTCGGTCCATGACGTCGTCGTGTTGCAGTGACGCCAGGTGGGTGAGTTCGACAATGGTAGCCGCTTTGATTACGGCGGGTGCGTCGGCGTCGCCGAACTGCGCCGCCAGGAGGGTGAGTGCGGCGCGGAATCGCTTGCCGCCAGCGGAAAGGAGATGCTGTGCGGAAGTGGCGAGCAGCGGCTGCTCGTTCTTGGACCAGTCGAACATCATGGTGTCGACCGCCGAAAGTCCCTCGACTATACGGGATTTCAGTTCTCGGTGTCGGATGGAACGCCAGTAGGGCGGTACGACGGTCACGCGGTACCACTTTCTTTCGTGCGCTCACGCTCGTGGTGGCGGCGCGGTTGTGCGGTCAAGGTGCGGGGCCGGCCTGGTCGGACCGGCCCCGCGGGGTGGCGATGTGGTGTCAGCCGATCGCCATGGCAAAGACATGCAGGGTCGGGACGCCGGGCTTCACGATCGCGGCGACATCGGGCAGGTCGACGCTGACCGGCGTCTTGCTTGCCTGGAGGGGGATGCCGACGTAGTGGATGTTGCCGGAGTGGTCATACGTCTGGTTGCCAGGCATGTTCTGGTAGGCAGAGTTGATGGCCACGTCACCATCGCTGACCCACCAGTCGGTTCCGGTAAGGGGGGACTCCTGGGTGGTGCCGTCGGAGTAGTGGATTGTGGCCGTGCCACCGGAAGGGCCACTGGCGGAGGCCACCAGGAAGCCGAGGGTGGATCCGCCGGTTCCGTTGACTGCCACGGTCTGCCCGGCGGACAGAACGTTGTCGGGCTGGCCGAAGCTGCCCAGGGCGGTCTCCGTCAGGACGCCCGCGGTCGAGGGCCAGGTGAAGGTGAGCCCCTTGTGGCTGACCTGGGATCCCGGGGTCGCCCCTGCGGCGGCGATCGCCTGTGCGGAAAGGCTCCTGCCCCCTCCGTCCATGTCGCCGAAGGCGGTGTTGGTGTCTGGGGTGACGCTCGTGTTGTTGAACCGGGAGGTCAGGTTCTCAGCGCCGGTGCCGTGAGTCATCGCCCAGATGTGCAGGGATGGGGTGCCCTCGGTCGCCGCGGTGCTGACCTTGGGCAGTTGGACGCTGACCGGTGTCTTGCCGTGCTGCAGCGGCACCCCGGCGTAGTAGACGTACGCGGATTCCTGGTACGTCTCATTGCCGTGGCGGTTTTGGTAAGCGGTGCTGATGGCCACCTCACCGTCGCCGCTGAACCAGTCGGGGCTGTTCAGGCTGAACTGCTGGCTGGTTCCGTCAGAGTAGAAGACGGTCCCGTTGCCGCCCGTGGGGCCGTAGCTCGCCGAGACCAGGAACCCGAGGCTGTCGCCGGTGCCACTGAGAGCGATGGTCTGGCCGTTGGCGACGGTGTTGTCCGCCTTGCCGCTCCCGGCAGTGGAGGGCCAGGTCAGGGCCACACCGCCATGAGACACAGCCGAACCCGGTGTGACGCCTGCTGCGGCGAGTGCCTGTGCGGAGAAGCTGGCGCCGCCGCCGTCGATGTCACCGGCGTCGGTAGCGGTGTCCTGCGTGACTGACACGTTGTTGAAGGTGGAGGCCAGTGACGGTGCAGCCGGTCCGGGGGTGGGAGCGGGCACTTGCCTGGCGATGGTATCGAGGTAGTGGAGGCCTCCGGTAACGCTGAGGCCCACCAGGTGCTGTGCGTCGACTCTGCCCCACTCCGCGGTGATCAGCTGGGACAGTTGTGGCTTGCCCTTCTGATCGGCCGCGGTGACCACCGCGTCTTTGAGGGCGGCGGCCGAGTCGATCTGGCTCTGGGTCATGATGACCGTGTCGGCCTGTTCCGTGTCCACCGCCTGGAACACGGGCGCCCAGTCCTGGACCGTCTGCAGGAACTGGTCCTGGAGCGGGCCGTTGAGCTCAAGCGTAGCGTCGAAATCTTCCCTGTTGCCGAGGAAGAGCTTCCCGTAATAGGCGACGGCGGGGGACTCCGAGATCGTGCCGAGCTCGTACATGTGAATCAGCGAGCCGGCCACGTCCTCGAGCGGGGAACCGTCGGCCGTCAGCGCGCCAGAGTTGGCATAAACCTGTTCCAGAGTCAGACACGAGATGGTGCCGGCGCCGGCGCACTCCTCGGGCCGCGGGTCCGGGGTGCTCGGTGTGATCCCGACCTCGTTCGTCCAGACGCTGTTGGTGACGGACGTCTGAGGGGAATTCGGGCCGTGGATGTCGGAAGCAGCCGTCACCATGGCTGCCTCGGCGTCGGCGAACGTCGACGTCGGGGAAAGGTACTGCGTCAGCGCCCTCCACAGGATATCTGTGGTGGTATCGGGGCCCAGGAGAACGGACATGCGGTAGAACGCGTAGTTCGGAATTCCGCTGTTGGTGTGGACGCCACCGTGGTCGGAGCAGGTCTCCAAGTACGCGCTCATGTGCCTCGGGTCACCGTAGACAGTGGGGTCGGACATGGACCGGAGGGGCCCCATGACTTCCATGTCGGAACCCACCAGCCAGTCGTTCTTTCCCTTTGCCGCCCGCTCGGTCATCTCACCGAAGAAATCGGAGATGCTCTCGTTCAGCGCCCCGGACTCGAATGAGTACTGGAGGCCTGCGGTGTGCTCGGTGACGCCGTGCGTCATCTCGTGGCCGGAGACGTCCTGCGACAGCATGCCGTCTCCGTATGTCATGGACGAGCCGTTCCAGTATGCGTTCTGAAAGCCTGTGTCGTAGTGCACATACGACTTCAGCGCCATGCCGCTGCCATCTATGCTGTTGCGTCCGAACTTGTCCTTGAAGAAGTTGTAGACCACGCCGCTCTGGTCGTACGCATCGTCCGCGTCGGCATCGTTGGCGGGCGGCTCGCCTTCGCCTCTCACCTGCACGGTTGCGGAAAAGTCCGCCCGGTGCTTCATGTCGAAGACGGCTCGATTCCGGGTCGACGGGTTGCCCGGGGAGCCGTCGTCACGGTTGTAGTCGAACGGGAAATTGGGGACCGAATCGCAGTCTTCGCCTGAACCATCGGGACGTTGGTGACACTCCGGGTGTGTCGGGATGGCTTTGGCAAGGTCGTACGGGAACGCCGAGTCCCTGGTACCCATCGTCGCATGGTCGAAGTCAGCGCCGTAGAGCTTGTCCCGCAGTCCACTGGGGAAGCCGTTGTAGGAGACGAGCGCCGGACGCCGCCAGTCGTGGTAGAAGTTCTCCGGCGGATCATCGTCTGCGTTGGCGAAGCGGAAGGCGTGGGTCGAGCCGCCGTCCTTGTGGTAGACGACCTTGGGGTGGGTGCCCTCCCAGCGGACCTCGCCGGCCGGGCGGACGTCGTACGCGCCATGCGCGGATGTTCCCACGTACTGCGCCTGGTCGTCCTTCACCCAGACCGCGATGTGCTCCCAGTCGTGGACGTGCCCTCCGGCGTCGGCGACGTTCTCGACCGCCACGTCCTTCTCGAAGTAGTAGTCGTAGAGGTAGACGCACCATCCGGAGTTGCAGCGCTCCCGGGAGTACGCATTGGTGTTGTCCAGATCCGACTGGTCGTGGCAGTCGGCCGAGGAGGTCGTGTTGTTGTGGTCGAGACCCTGGGAGATGGCGCCGTCGGGACCGATCGCCGGGACGTTGTAGCAGCTGTTGGTGTCGTAATCGACGGCCGGAGCCCACTTGAGGTCGTTCGCGGTGGCGTTCTGCGGCAGCGCCCTCGGGGGATCGGGAACCGCGGCCGCGGCCGTCTCGGTGAGGGTCTGGACACCGGCGATGACCCCCTTGCGCAGAGCATCGACGAAGACCCGCTCGCTGAACCCGCCCTTGTCCATCACATCGATCTGCCAGGCCAGGGCCGAAGGGCTTTTGAACCCCTGCTTAGCAGGACCGGGGTAGACCACCAGCAAGGGCGACGCGGTCGTCTTGGCATGCCGCATCGTCTTGCCGGCGACTGCGACAGCGTCCTTCCGGCTTATCGTCGGAACCGTCGAGGCCGGGGGGATCAGGTCGGGGCGCAGCCCGTTGGTGATAGCGGTCACCGTCTTGCCGCCGGAGTCCAGGTGCACTCCCAGCCGGGCGTTGTACACCCGCACGCCGTGGATCGACTGGTCGTACCAGACGTGGTGGGCGCCCTTCGGATCGGGCAGTGGGACGCGGCCGGTGCCCTTCGACAGCATGCCCTCGGTGTCCGCGACACCGAAGAGCTTCGCATGTGCGTGGAGCCACGCCGGAACGCCCTCCCCCACCAGCCGACTGCGCAGACCGCCCAGCATCGAGGGAGTGCCCGTCTGCGGGTTGTCGGCCACGTCCAGCTTGTGGCCGGTCTCGCGCTGGAGATCCTTCAGGGCTTCACCGACGCCAGAAGGCCGCCACTTCTGCAGCGGCTGCGTCTGACCGGACGCCGCTCCCGCAGTACCCACGGACAGCACCGAGGCGACCAGCGCCACTACGGCCGTGACCGTCGCCCCCCGCACGGCCCGCTGCCGCGCGACCCGCACGTCCCGGGCCGAACGCCGCCCCGTGGCGGGGTAGAAGCGCACGACGGCGCCACCGACCGCGAGTGCCCAGCCGGCCGCCGCGGCGATCGTCCAGACGGTCGAGGTCGACAGCTCCATCACCGCAGCCGCGCCAGGGTCACGGGTCGCCACGTGAGCAATACCCACGAGGACAACGTAGGAACCCGCCGAGGCTGCCAGTAACGGCCACTTCGGAAGGTCAAGACGCCTCGCCGCGGCCGCGGCAACCCATCCCAGCACGGCGGTGCCGAGCAGTGAGCCGATGCCTACAAGGAGCAACTCGGAGCGCTGCTCAAGTACCCAGCGGGCTGTGATGTGGCCTGAGAACGGCGCCATGTGCCACCGGACAGGCACCCCGGAACCGGCGACGAGTCCGGCCACGGTGCCCGAGAATTCCGGAGCGAGCTGCTTCGCCACGAGAACGTCAAGATATGTACTGCTGTGCGCGATCACGACGCGCAGGGCGATCTGCACGGCGACTAGCGCCGAGATCAGCCCCACTATGCCAGCGACCAGCGCGGCACCGGCTGTGTGCCAGCTTCTTCGGAGAAACTCTTGTTTCAACTGACTTCCCTGATGATGGCTCCGGATACATCGGAGCACGCCGGGTAGGGGCAGGACCCCAGGTGACAGTGTTATTTGACGGCGAATGATGCACGACAGTTGGTCATGAAAGGGCTGTCCGTGACGTCCCGACTACCGGCGGGAGGCCCGCAACAGCCCTCTGATCGGGCAACGTTGGTGACTACGGGCAGGGTTCACGGCTCAGCCGACGTAAGTCGCCGACCCCACTCCCCCGCTTCCCTGCGCCACGGTCTGCCCGGAGCGCCCCAAGCCAGGGAACGCGGTATCGGCTCGAATCGGAGTGGGGGCGTCGCCCCTACGCAGCAAGCTGCTCACCAGCTTCGAGTGCCCTGCCCACGGGTGGCCTCCCTCGGCCTCCGGTGTCCCGTCAGTCCCGGTCTCGCCGGAGAGCGGGGGACGCGGAAGGTCTTCGCCCCTGGCCACGACAAGGTCGACGGAGCCGCCCTCATCGCCATCAACTACAGGACGTCCGTGCCCAAGTTCCTCCACGCTCACGGCTACGGCCCGGACCACTCCGTCACCCGGGCCGCGGTCGACGCCGGCATTTGGGAAGAGTGCGCCAAGTGCTCCACCAAGCCCGGCTACCGAGGCACCGCCAACCACAAGCGCAGCTACCACCACGACGAGAAGTGCGGGGCAAGGTCGTGGGCCAAACCCCGGGACAGATCATTACCTTCGGCGTCACGGACAGACACATGTGCCGGGTCCGCCAGCAGTGACCGGCGGCCGTCGGGGGTCTATCATGATTTAGGTGTTTTAGTCCCTTCGCGTGCTCCTGCACGAGGACGAGGTACTTCATGCCCGGCGTGACTTCCTCGACCGGGTGTCCGTCAAACAGGTACTCACCCAGGCGAGGTGACCCCGGTGGTGTGGACACTCTGACAATGGATCTTTCGATCCGAGGAAGGGTGTCCTGGTGGGACGTAAGTCTCCGTATCCGGCGGAGTTCAGGAACTGCCGGAGCGAAGACCCGCCAGGAGCGGCAGGCCGCCGACGACGCCCTGCTCGTGGAGATCCGTGAGATCCACACCGAGCACAAGGGCACCACTCGCAGCATGAACCCCCGTGTCCACACGCATTGTCGTAGCTCGAGCCGACGCGTCCCATGCTCCTGCGGATCCCGAAACCCATCACAGATCTGCGCGAACGCGGCCGACGTGTACTGCGAACCCCTGTCGTCGGTGCTTGCATGCTCCCGGGTCGGATACGGGCACGGTGAACAGCAGTGCTTGGGTGTACGGGTGAGTCGCATGGTCGTCAATCCCGGCGGCGCCGCCGGTTTCCACTTTTCGCCCAGATCACACTCAGCTCGGGCCCGACAAGTGGGCAGGACCCCGTCCCGCCGGGCAGGGTTTTGCCGGAGGCACACGCGCTCGTGAAACAGCCGACGGAGAGCGGCAGGTGTCTATCGAAACACGTGTAGAATCGTCGTGTGTTATAGGACACATGTGAGGTAGTCCGCTCCGCCGCGGACGGGACACGTCCCACAGCCGCGCATCGTCCGACCGGGGAAGCGCGTGGACATGCTTCGCAACCTGCCTCCCTTTTGTCCGATTCCCGCTCCATGGTTTCCGAAGTCACGGGAGACGAATTGCCGCCCCAACAAAAACCTCAGGACCCAGCACTGCTGGACGGAGCCTCGTCGCGGTTCGCGAACGCGTTTCTCCGGCGCACGACGCAGGTTCGCAAGGGCGGAGAGTCGCAGACACGACCGTGGACGTGGATCATCAGCGCGGTCACGGTCACCGCGGTGGTGGGCCTTGTCGTTTTCGCGGTCGCGCGGATGCCCTCCGGCTCCGACAGTGCGAAGAGCGCCGCCGCGAAGGCCTCCGCCTCATCGACCGCTTCCGACTCGGCGCAGTCCACGGCCTTGGCGGGCACGACCCGTTCGACCGGCGACAAGCCCGTGACAGGCAAGGACGAGCAGTCGGTCGGCAAGGACGAGCAGTCGGTCGGCAAGTACGTGAAAAGCGGTGGAACAGTCGTCGATGACAACAGCGGATCCGGCAGCGGGAAGGCCGCCGGAGACGGCGGTGGATCGGGCAGCGGGTCGAACGGTGGCACATCTGCCGAGCCGTCGGCCGGGTCGCCGGCCGCGGGCACGAACACCGGGTCCGGGGCCACCGGTTCGAGTGGTTCCGACAGCGCTCATGAGAAGGCCCAGACCGTCAGCTATCCGGGCGTCACCGTCGTGGGCCACGCCAGTGGCCGCTGCATCTCCGCCACGGGGCACCAGGACAGCCCGGCCACCGACGGCACCCGCCTGGAGATCCACAGCTGCGGCGGCGGTTCGTGGCAGAAGATCGACTTCCGGTCCGACGGCACGGCGCGAATGTACGGTCTGTGCATCGACATCGCCTGGGCCTCCAAGGACAACGGCGCCGCCATCCAGCTCGCCACCTGCAACGGCGGCTGGGCCCAGCGCTTCAAGCTCAACACGTCCGCCGATCTGGTGAACACCTCGATCGGCAAGTGCGTGGACGTCGTGGACAACAAGACCGCCAACGGCACGAAGCTCCAGCTGTGGAGCTGTGCCGGCACCCCGAACCAAAAGTGGAGCAAGGGCTGAGCCGATCGGCCGTCCATCATTTTCGACCGCGCCAGCTTCTTGGTCGCGTGTCGGCACATGCTCGATGACGGCCGCTCTCGCCCCTCGTGGCCCCACACGATCGGAACCCGAACATGGATCTCAATGACGCAACCGTCCGGAGGTTGCTGAACAGCACCCGTCAACTGACGCAGGAACTGGTCCAGGCCCAGTCGCAGCTCCGTACACTGACCGTCCAGGGGACGGCAGGCGGCGGCCTGGTGACGGTGACAATCAACGGCAAGGGCGCCCTCGAGGATCTGGTGATCTCACCGGTCGCCGCCGACCCGAGCAATGCGCAGGGCCTGGCCGATATGGTCGTCACCGCCTTCCGGGACGCCCGGCAGAACCTGACGGACCGGCAGGAGAAGCAGCTTCGCCCGGTGCTGGAATCGATCCGCGACGAACTGCGGGACCCTCCCGGCTGACATCCGGCCCACGTGACGCCCTCCCTGTGCCCGTGGCGGTGCCGGTTTCGGTGCAGGTGCTGCGGTCCGGTTCCGACCGGTTCCGCGGCCCCGGCGCTTTCGTCGTGTGGGGCCTCGAAGCGGCGGTCGTCACACGACGTGGTTCAGGTCTCCGCCGAGGGTCAGCTCGCAGAAGCGGACCGCTTCGTCCCCAGCGGCCAGCAGCCGCGGGTCCGGGGCGATCAGCCTGGCATGCGGATCGAGATCGATCGACATCACCTTCTCCTCGCCCGACGCGGTCTGCGGAGCCTGCGTGATCCGCCCCGTCTCCTGTTCCAGCCAGCGGACCTCGCCTGCGATATTCATGGCCCACAGCTGCTCGTCGGGTACCGCGCTGAGCACGAGCGACCGGGCGCCCGGACCTGAGTCCAGCAACGTCTGCTCCAGCTGGGCTGCCGCATCGGCCACCGTCCCCTCCCACTCGCGCTTGGCGAGCGCGATCCGCTCACGGTAGCGGAGCGGCCTGGCCGGCGCGGGCGGTGTCGCGTCGGCCACCACCGGCTCCGGAACACCCTCCGTCGTCGTCCCGGATGCGGCTTCGCCGTGCCTCTCCTGCGTCCCGGCCTGCCGGCGGTACGCGGCGGACCGGCTCTCGGCCTGTTCGACCAGTTGCAGAACGGTCTCGCGGCGGCCCTCGTTCTTCGTCGTGGTTGCGTACGCCCTGGCACGTCCCACCAGCGCGTCGAGGGTGTCGGCGCGCCGCACAAGATCGTTCTCGTCGATCCGCTGGTACTCGCTGAGCATCCGGTCGACGTCCGCCACCCGCGACAACGACCGCAGGTCCGAAGCCGTCGAGTCGGTGGTGTGCGCGCGGAACCGCTGCGGGTCCAGGAGATCGGGCATGTCCGCCGTGTCGACCGCGTCGACCCCCGCGACCGGTTGGCCCTCGGTGGCGGACCCCAGGTCGCCCGTCTCCTGCTCCGCCACCCCGGCATTCCGCACCGTGTCGCGGCTCGCACCCTCCACGAACTCCGGCCGATCCGCCTTCTTGCCCTCGCCCTCGCCCTCGGTGGAGTGGTCCGCCGGCGTGTCCGCCTGCACCCGCGCCTGGCCGACGGCGGTCTCGTCAACACTTCGTACGGCGCCGTTGCTCGACCCCTGGACGGACTCCGGCTCGACGGCCCGGTGTCCCGGTTGCGGGGCCTCCTGCGTCTTTGAGGCGTGCGCGGCGTGCTCCTCGCGCTCGCCGTTCCTGTCCCCGTCCGGTCGCGTCCGCGCCGCTTCGGGCGGCGGAACGTTCTCGGTCTCACGGGTGCGGGCCGGAGTGCCGGTCACGATACGGGTGAGGATGTCGAGGGCCTTCTGCAAGGGCGGGGTCGGTTCCGCGCTCCCCAGCACGGCGGTGATACTCCGGTGCGCGTCCGCGGTCAGGGCCCGGTACTCGGCGTTCTTGTCCACAAGCGTGGCCCGGTCGCCGACCTTGAACGGGTAGTCCTTCAGAATCCGGTCCTTCAGCAGCTTCAGCTTGTGCAGCTCCGCGGGGAGCTTCCCCCTCGTCTTCTCGGTCTTCATGGCATCGGCGATGGGTTTCGCCAGTTCCATGTGACCCTGGCGGATCCCGAAACGGACCTCCATGTCCTGGGCGTGGTCCGACCCCAGCCGGCGAGCCGTCGTCCTGCGCTGCCCCCGCAGCGTCGGCGTGGCCGTGGTGAGTCCGTAGTCCACCGGGCTGTGCGACGGACGGGCCTTCCGGAGTTCGTCGAACTCCTTGTGCAGCAGCTGCGTGATCCGGGCCTGCGCGGCCCACGGCATCACGACCTCGTGGATGAACCTGTCCACGGCCGCCCGCTTGGCCTCCTGCGTTGCGATGTTCTCCTTCAGATACGCCGGAGCGTGCTCGTCGAAGAACTCCTCCACAGCCTTGCGCGACCGCACCAGGTCACCGGATTCACGCAACTCGGGGTTGTCGAAGTGCGAAGCGACCACCTCACGCAGGGTCCGCGCCGTGCTCTCGTATCTCGACGCCGGAAGGAACCCTTCGCGATCGACGAACACATCGAATCCCGGCATCGTGACATTCGGCACGCCCAGCCTCTCGCGCAGCTCGGCCATGGGTCGTACATCGCCCCACGCGTCCGGCCTCCCCTCGACCTCCCCGTCCGTATAGGTTCGCAGCGACCCTGGCAATGCGGTCCGGCGCAGCAACTCCAGCGACCACGGGTGCACGACACCGTACTGGTTGGACGCGAAATGCTTGTCGACATTCAGATCAAGTCCGCTGCCCTTGGAATTTTTCTCGGTGACCGCCGATCGGGAAATCTCGTTCACGGTCTGCAAAGGAACCAGAATCGACCGGACCATCGGCTCCGCGGCACCATCGACGCGATATTTGTCAACCCACTTCACCTGCCGCAGCGGCTGGCCGAAGCTGACCCACAGCGTCTCTTCGCCCGGGCCGTTGGCACCCGTGTGAATCTGGACCAGACCGTCGTCACGCTGGCCGATATCCTTGTGCCCAGGCCTGCCCGAACCCAGCGCGTCAGCGTAAACGGCCGAATACACCGGCACGTACACGTTCCCGTCGATCACGACGGTCTCCGGAACGTCACGGTTGACGAAACCCTCGCCGTACTCGCCGATGACCTCACTGGAACTCACGTACTCCGCGCCCGGAACAGCAAGGACGGGGCGGTCCAGGTCGAAGGCGTCCAGCGCCTTGTGGGCAGCATTGACCGACTCGTCCGCGAACTCGCGGTCCGGAAGCGTGTCGATCAGCTGGCGGACGTTCTGGACCACCGCCCCGCGGCGCTCCGCCGGCACGCTCTGAAGGTACGCATCCATCACCGGGTTCAACTGCGCGGCCTCCACATCCGGACGGACCAGCAGCTGCTTCAACTCACGACCGAAGGCCTCAAAGCGCCGAAGCTCTTTCTCGCCCACCGGCGTCTGACGCTCCGAGCGCACCTTGCGCCTCGGCGGCCCCGGCGCCTCGGTCCGGGTCTTGGAGGCACCGGCTGCGAGCCGGCTTCGGCCCAGCCCGGCCAGATACTCGGCGATCGCGTTCGGCTGGTCGACGATGTTGCCCCGCCCGAACACCGCACCCCGGGACGACAACAGCCTCCGATACGCCGCACGCACCTGGCTGGCCGGCACAGGCTCCCTCCCCAGCTCCCCCAGCCTTCTGTTCACCGAGCGGACGAAGGGCTCTTCCTCCACGGCGACGTGCTGCGCCTGCCCCTCGGCACCCGGCCCGGCGCTCCGGCTGGCGCGCCGCTCGCCCGTCGTGCTCGACTCCGGATGCGCCTGCGTCGCTTCCTCGGGCGGCGGGGTGTCCTCGCGTTCCAGGGACGGGTGGGGGATGCCGGACTCGATACCGGTGAGAATGTCCAGGACTCTCTGTGTGGGTGGCGCCGGTTCCGTTCCACCGAGGGCGTGGGTGACGGCCCGGTGCATGTCCGCGGCCAGACGACGGTACTCGTCGATCTTGTCTGAGAGCACGGCCCGTTCACCGATCTTGAAGGGGTAGTCCTCCAACGCAGCGTGTCCGCGTACCTTCAGTCGCTGCAGCTCCGCCTTGACCCGCGACGACTCCTCCTTGCTGCTCAGCGCCTCAGCGAGGGGACCGTTCAGCGCCTGATAGCCCTGGCGGATCCCGAAACGCATCTCCATGTCCTGCGCGTGCTGCCGACCGATCTCAAGCTGGGTGGTCCGGCGCAGGCCACGCAGCATGGGCCCCGCCGGGGCCAGTTCGTAGGCGAACGGAGCCGGTACGAAGCCATGGTCCTTGTGCGCCTCGGTAGGGTCTTTGTGCGCCTCGTAGACGTGGTGGAGGGTCTGAGTGATCCGCGCCTGGTTCGCCCAGGGAACGACATGCTCGCGGACGAAGACATCCACCGCTGCCCGCTTCTGGTCATGCGTGGCGAGGTCCGTCTTGAGACGGACGGGAGCGTGCTTGTCGAAGAACGCCTCGACATCGGCTCGTGACCGGATCCGGTCACCGCGTTCCAGCAGGCGGCTGTTGTTGTGGTGGGCCGCGGATATCTCGCGCAGTTCGCGTGCGGTCTGCTCATACTTGTCCGCCGGGAGGAATCCCTTTTCCTG
Organism: Streptomyces sp. NPDC057428; assembly: GCF_042803195.1. Lineage (NCBI taxonomy): Bacteria > Bacillati > Actinomycetota > Actinomycetes > Kitasatosporales > Streptomycetaceae > Streptomyces > Streptomyces sp. NPDC057428. Next base: position 18,056 of record NZ_JBHVCT010000072.1, on the reverse strand, counting down.
TGTGAACACGCTGAAGCCGGGCATGCGCTCGTTCGGAACGCCGAGCCGCTCACGCAGCTCACTCGTCGGCCTGACGTCGCCCCAGGATTGCGGCTGTTCCTCGGTTGCCCCGTCCGTGTAGGTGCGAAGGGACCCCGGCAGCGCGGTCTGGCGGAGCAACTCCAAAGACCTCGGGTTCTGGATGCCGAACTGGTTCGCCGCATAGTGCTTGTCCACATTCAAATCCAGCTTGGCATCCTTGGATTCGAATTCCGTGATCGCGCCACGCGAAATCTCGTTGACCGTCCGCAGAGGGACCAGGAAGGACCGGATCATCGGATCGTTCCAGCCGTCCCCGCTGTACTTTTCGAGCCACTTGACCTGCCGGAGCGGCTGGCCGAAGCTGACCCACAGCACTTTCTCACTGCCTTCGGTATCTCCGGTATGTATCCGGACAAGACCGTCCTCGTCCTGACCGAAGTCCTTGTACTCGGGCTCATTCGAACCCAGCGCATCAGCGACGACCGTCATGTACACCGGCACGTACGCCTCACCGTCGACGATGACGCTCTCCGGGACGTCCCGGTTGATGAGCCCCCTTCCAGGGCCGCTGGTCACCTGATGGGCGTTGACGAATTCCGCGCCTGGCACGGCCAGAGCCGGACGGTCGTGGTCGTACACGTTCAGAACCTTGTGCGCGACATTGACCGACGCGTCCGCGTACTCGGCGTCCGGGAGAGTGTCGATCAGCCGCCGGACCATGCCCACGCGCGCGCTCCGGCGCTCGGGCGACGCGTCCGTCAGGAAGTCGCCGATCGCCTCATGCAGTTGTTCCGGGGCGGGGTCATGCCGTATCAGCAGCTGCTTCAACTCGTTGCGGAAAGCCTCGAAACGGCGCCGTTCTTTCTCGTCCACCGGCGCCTGACGCTCCGGCCTCGCCTTGCCCTTGGACCGCACCTTGCCCCCGCGGCCACCCGCGAACACGCCCGCCCGCCGGCCGTCCACCGCCAGCCGCTCCGCCAGAGACGCCGCGGCCTCCTCACCGTGCTCACCCAGCGCCGAGGCGATCCTCGCCAGATTCCCCCACCGCTCCGGCTGCTGCACCCCCGGGACCGGCGGATCAGCGATCTGCTGGATCTCGAACGCCTCCCGCACCGTCTCCACCGGCAGAGCACCGAGCGCCGGCTCGTCCTCGGCCGCCTCCGCCACGGCGGCGGCGAACGCGTCCTTCTCCTCCGCCGCGGCATTCCGCACGGCACCGCTGCTCGACCCCTCCACGAACTCCGGCCGGTCCACTTGCTTGCCCTTGTCCCGGGTGGAGTTGCCGACCGACGTGCCGGGCCGCGCCTGGTCGAGGGCAGTCTCCTCACCGACGGCCGGACCGTGTGCCGCCTGCTCGGCCTCCTCGGTCATTCGCGCGACACCCGCCTGGGACAGGACGTTCGAGTCGGTCACGGGGGAAGAGGGATTGCTCCTGAGGATCTGCGAGGCGATGGCCGCCGACATCTGCTCAGTGTCCAGGGCGGCCAGCCCGTCTCCGTGATGCTGCAGCAGCTGCTGCCGGGCCTGGTCCACCTGGCGATAGGTGTACTTGCCCCCGGCGTGCGTTTGCAGTGATGCGTTGACGTTCCGCGTCAGGCGCAGCTGCTCGAGTACGGTCTCGGCGACGACGGCCGCACGCTCCTCCAGCGTCTTCTTCTGAGCGAACGGTCCATGCCTCTCGACGTGAACGTCGTGGGCGTAGGAAACGTGCGAGGCGTCGACGTCCCACTGCTTCAGAACCTTCCCGACGTGACGGGCCAGGTCCGAGTGGTATGTCATGTGTGTCGCGACGTACTCGGCCCGTTGGGCGACTTGGAGCTCCTGGAATTCGGGCCCCTGCTGGATCAGCTGATGGTGGACCTGATGGATCTCGCGGCCGTCGCGATACATGCCCGTCTCGTGGAGCAGTTGTTCGCTCACCCGGCCGACCAGCTCCCGTTCGGGGCGCGCCAGCGCCTCGGCGATCAGTGCGCTCTGGGAGTTCACTGGCAGGTTCGCGACAGAAGGACGCTCCTGGAGCAACTGCTGCCAGGTGTGTTCGATCTGTGCGTCGGTGAAGGAGAACTGCGAGTTCTTCAGCAGCATGCGGCGGACCTCGCGGTGCTGATCCGGGGTCTCGGGGTCCGCCTGCCGGGACTCCTGCTTCTGCTCCTGGTCCTCGGACCGGACAGTGACCGTCCTCCCCGAATGCCCGTCGTGGGCCATCGCTCCGGGCGTATGGTCCACCTCGTCCGGGCGCCGCTCCACAGTGGCCAGTTCCTGCACCTGGTGCTGCTCGTGGGTCTGGTGCTGTCCCTGGCCCTGACGCCCTCCTTGCCTCTGTTGCTGCTCCTGGCCCGGGTTCGCCTCCTGGTGCCGCGGAGCGTGGTCGGCGGACGTGTCGGCCGCTTTCGTGCCCTGGGCGTCGTCGTCGCCGGCCTTCACAGCAGGGCCGTCGGCGTCCTGGGCGGTGGGACGGGACGGGACGGTGGGACGGTCGGGGGTGGTGCTCTTCCCTGGCGTCGCCGGACTGTCGGTGCGCCAGTCCTTGAAGGAGGGATAGTGGTGGTCCTGGAGTTCGGAAATGTAGTGGCCGCTCTGCAGATCCTCAAACCGGGTCTGGAAGCCGTCCTCGTGGTGGGACTCGTGCGAGAGCCATGCGTCGGTCTTGTGCCCCTCGGCGGCGAACAGTTCGTCGTACCTGGCGACGCGCTGCGTACGGAAGTCGTTGCCCAGCCTGCTGAGCGTGTCCTCGTACAACTGGAGGGACTCGATGCTGCCCGGGTGGACCGCGATCTCGTGAAACTCGTGCGCGGACTCGCCCACGACGGCCTGGAGATCACCCTCATGGCGAATGCGGTCGGGCAGGGTCGAGCGCAGCTGGTCGCGTACACCGGTCCAGTTCGACGCGAGCTCGTCGGACCTCCGGCCGCCGCCCACCTGCTCGGTGAAGTGCCCGGCGGCGTGGGTGCGCACCGCGTCCAGGTATTCGGCGACGACGCGCTGCCGCCCGCCCTCTCCGAAGTGCTTCTGGAAATCCTCGCCGTGCTCCGACAGCTGGTGTTCGGCGTGTTCGGTCTCCTCGGCCAGCTTGGACCGGACGAACTTCTCCTTGACGATACGGCCGGGAAGGTCGTCGATCGCACGATCGGACGTCAGCTTCCACAGGGCGCGGGGGCCGTCTCCGTCGCCGTGGGCGAACACGAGGTCGTGGTCGGCGCGGAGGTCGCGCTGGAACTCCATCCGTACCCCGTGGACGAGGTCCTCCGTCAGCGTCTCGCCCCTGGAGTTCCACCGGATGACGTCGTCGAACATCTCCCCTGTGGCGACCCGCATGTCGTGTTCCCGGTCCGCCAGCCGCGAGATGTCCTGGAACGCGTCCTCCTGGAGCTTGTCGATCCGGTGGCCCACCGATGCCGGGAGCCCGCCGGTGTTCTCGTGGTCGTTGAGGAACTCGTCGAAGATCTTCGTGAGTTCCTGGTGCTTGTCGATGTAGTGCTGCTCAAGGACGTTGAAATCGTGCGTCTTGTCGCGGAAGTGGTCGACCGAGGCGCCGGTGTCCGTCGCCCGGTCGGCGGAGGCGGGAGATTCGGCGCTGTACTTCAGCGTGGAGCCGGTCTCCTCCCGGGTGTTGTCCTGTGGGTGGCCGTAGAACTTGGCGTCGTCCTTCACGTACGTCTGGAGCGTGCTGTCGTAGACGTAATTCGTCGGCGCCTTGTCGAACGCCGGAAGGTCTTCTCCGTAGCCGAACCGGTTCGCCCGGTAGTCGTCCACCTGCTCCTTGAACTGGTGCGCGAACCTGTCGAGCTCCTGGGTCCTGGTCAGGTACTTGTGCGCGTTTGCCTCGGCGGCGGCGACTATACGTCCGTGGGCCTCGTGGGAGACCCGCCCCGTCCTGTCGATCTCCGCGCGGAACTCCCGGGTGATGTCGTTGCGCCACTGCCACCGGGAGTGCTCCGCCTGGGACCCGTCCTTCGGCAGGTTCCGGCCGTCGAGGAGGTCGTGCCGGGCGAACCTGTCGTAGCCCTGCTGCCAGGCCCTGTCGAGGCTTTCCCGCTGGAAGTCGAGATGACCCTCGGCCTCGACGAGCGGCCGGTTCTGCTCGGTCTGCCACTGTTTGAATGAGTTCCACTGCTCGGACTTCGCGGCGGCCTCAGGGGTGGTGTGGGCTGTCTGATGCCCGGGGGCCGCCACTCCGGAGCCTGCGGCGTCGTCGCGCACCGGGGCCGAACCGGCGCCGTGCGCGGCCGAGCCCGCATCGTGAGCGGCCGCGCCGCTGTCGTGCCCGGCCCGGTCGCGGTCCTGGCCGGAGGTGGCGGCCGCGCTCTCGGCACTCCGGTCACCTTCGTGACCGCCCCGCCCGGCCGTGGCACCGAAGCCGATGTCGTGCGGCCCGGCCCCAGGTGTATCCGATGCCTGTGCGGGGGGACCTGCGTCCGTCCGCCCTGCCTTTGCGGGGGTTCCCGGTGCCGACGTCTCCGAGCGCGTGTTCCTACCGTCCGTTCTGCCGGGCCCGGCGTCCGGCTCCGCGGCGGGGCGGTGACCGCCGGCTGCCAGCCGTCCTCCTCCGGGGGTCTCGGCGGACGAGGGCAGCCCCATTCCCTTGGCCCCGCCGCCCGCACCGGAAACCTCGCGTGCACCTTGCGGGACATCACGGCCGACCCGGGCGGCGTCCGCCGGTTCCGGACCGGTGGTGCGTGTGAAGCCGGCCGCGTCAGCGGCGTTCCGGCCCTCGGTCCCGGACGGGGCGGCACCACCCGGACGCGCTCCGGGACCCTCCGCCACGCCGGTGGCCCGCGCCGGGGTCCCCGGACCCGATGCGGCCTCGTGCGCGGTGCCAGTCCCGTGGGCGGAGGGCGCCGCGCCACGGGCACCTCCGAGGCCGGCACCGGCGCCAGCGCCGGCCGTCTGCGCGACGCCGACGGCCTCGCTGTGCGAGGCCACGGTGTTCGGCGGGGCCGTCTCCCACGTGCCACCGTCCTGCGCGGCGGCCGTCCCCGGCGGAACCTCCTCGTGGGCGTCACCCCTGTGCGCGCCCGACGTCTTCGGCCCTGCCTCCTGGCGCACACCCCCGCCGTGGGGAGCCGAGGTGGCCTGCGCCGCCGCACCCGCTTCGACGCCGCCGCGCGACGGTGCGCCACCGGTCGGCGAATCCGCGCCGCGGAGGCCTGAGCCGCCGTTCGTGATCGTCCCGGCACCGGGCACGTGTGAGGCCGACGAGGTCACGGCCGGGTCGTCGGCGCCGCGGACGGCGCTGCGAGGCGGTGAGTCGAGGAACGCGCTCGGGGTCCCGGAGGCCGGACCCCCGTCACCCCTGACGCCGTTCGGCTGCTGTCCCCCGCTGCCCTGGCCGCCCCCGTTCGCCACCTGCCGAACGGGGGGGTTCGGGCCGCCGATGTCGGTCACAGTCGTTTTGGAGCCCGCCGTCGCCGTGGAGTTCCGGCCGGGTCCGGCCGACTGCGGGTGCGGATTCTCTGGCAGTGGTGTGGTTCCGCTCGAGCCGCCGATGTCGTAGCGCGGCGCGTCGGCCCCTGGACCCTTGACTCCGGCGCCAGGCAGCGGTGCGTGGTCCGTCTGGATGACCGAGTTCATGTTGAACGACGTGAAGTCGCCCGCTCCCGGAAGCGCTTTGCCTATCTCCGGGGGTGTGGGCAGACTTCCGGTGCCTGTGGGGGTCACCGAGGGGGTCGTGCCGTGCGGCGAGGTGTTCGGCAGTCCGTCGCCCGCGGACAGAGGTTTCGGCTTGATACCCCCGTTGGGCACGTAGTGCTCGCCGGCGTTCTTGCCGAAGGACGACCACACGGACAGGCCGAGGTTGATGCCCTCGCTCTCCCAGTCGATCCCGGTGGGGCCGTCGACGATCGACTCGGCGAGAAGCTGGGAGTAGATGTCGCTGACGAGCGTGAGGTAGGTGTCGATGAACGCTTCGGTGATCCAGGTGGCCGCGACGCCGAGTCCCGCCGCCACGGTGGCGAGCTGCTCGGTCCCGGCGGCGAGCCCGGCCACGAACTTGCCCACCGCGGTGGCGATGTCCTCGATGAGACCCGCCATACCCATCGTCATACCGGCGAGTACCAGGCCGAAGATCGAGGAGAGGGCGTCTATCAGGTGCTGCTTGTTGATCTCCTTGATCGTCTTCTGTAGCTCGTCGGCGTAGTTGTCGATCGCGTCGCCGATCTCCCGGGCCACCTGTGCGGCCCGCCAGATCTGGTTCCAGACGTCGCGCTCACCCATGTCGGGCCCGTTCCAGACCACCTGTGCCGCCTGGGCGGCCTTGCCCGTCCACGCCCCGCCCATCGACTGCACGCTGCCATGCATCGTCCCCAGGTAACCCAGGAGGTTCTGGCTGTTCTCGTGCCACTGCTTGGCGAGATCCCGGATGTGCGAGACGTCGTACTCGGCCATGGGTGTGTGTCCTCACGGGTGGGCGGCCACGGGGGCCGCTCCACTGGTCAGCTGCTGGAGGCGGCGAAGACGGGCGGGGGGCTTGGGGGGGACCGGGAGGCGGTCGCCGACGAGGCCGACCACCGCCCTGGGCCGGTCGCCTCTCCCAGGAGCTGTCCGCGGTGTCGGCTCAGGAGGGGCCCTGGTCGGCGTCACCGGTGTCGTGGACGGTCTGGACGAGGAGGGCGCTGGTGCGGCGGGAGACGAGGATGCCGCGGCCGGGCGGGAGGCGCCGTGCCCGCTGGTCGTGCAACACGGCTCCCTCCCGGGGATCGCCGGACAGGATCAGCCCGCCGGCGCCGAGTTCGCGGATCCGGCCGGCTACCGGGTCCGTGAGCGAGCGGCTCATACCGCCGGTGCGGCGGGCGAGCACCACGTGGAAGCCGAGGTCGGTGGCCTGTGTGAGGTAGTCGCCGACCGCAGTCAGCGGCCCGCGTCCGCCCGCCCCGCCGCCGCCGGCCACCAGGTCGTAGTCGTCCACGACCAGATAGAACTCGGGGCCCGCCCACCAGCCGCGCTCCCTGAGTTCGCGCGGCGTGATACCGGGAGGCGGCATGCGCTCCCGGAGCTTCTCCACGACCTGGGCCAGGTAGGCGGTGGCGGAGTCCGGGTCCCCGGCCGTCGCGCCGACGTAGTCCTCGGGTACGGCGCCGAGCAGCCCGCGCCGGTAGTCGATGACGATGAAGCGCAGGTCCCAGGCCGGACGGCGCCTGGTCATGGCTCGCATCCAGGAGCGCAGGAACGTGGTCTTGCCCGACCCGGAGTCGCCGTACACCAGGAAGTGCGGCCCGTCGGCCTCCAGGTCGAGTGTCGCGGGGAGCAGGTCGAACTCTCTGATGCCGATGGGCGCGGCGCTCGTGGGCAGGGCGGCCAGGCCGCCGGGCAGGGCCTCGCAGGCATGCTCCAGTTCCTCGGGCGTGACCGATTCGGCGAGCACACGCAGCTCAGGGGCTGGGGCGCCCTTCCAGCCCGCGACGAGTTCGTCGACCACTGCCTGCTGGGCCTTGGTGAGGTTGTCGGTGGTCGCCGCCCCGTCCAGCCGCGGCAGCGCCGCGTGGAACACGTGGCCGGGCGGTACGAGGCCCCGGCCGGGCACGAACGCGCGCAGCTGCCTGGCCAGCGGCCGGGAGATCTCCGACTCGGTGGGCTCGGCGAGACGCAGTTCGAGGCGGCCGGGGATGGTGTCGCGCAGGTTGGCCCGCAGTTCGGCCCAGCGGTTGGCGGTGAGTACGAGGTGGATGCCCACGTTGAGACCGCGTACGGCGATCTCCGGCACCACGGCCTCGGCCTCCTCCACCGCAGAGCGCAGGGCGGCCCAGTTGTCGATGACGAGGATGATGTCGGCGGCGTCGACACCGGCCGGCAGGGCCTTCTCGTCACGCAGCCGGCGGAAGTCCGCCGCGGAGTCGATGCGCAGTTCCTGGAAGAGCCGCTCCCGGTCGTCGACGAGCTGTCGGACCACGGACAGAGCGCGCCGGGTACGTACCTCGTCGTGCCGGGTGGTGACACCGGACACGTGTGGTGCCCGTTCCAGGCCGACGAGACTGCCGCCGCCGAAGTCGATCGCGAGGAACCGGAGTTCGTCGGGGGTGTGGGTGAGCATCGCGCTCATCATGACGGAGCGCAGCAGGGTGCTCTTGCCGGACTGCGGTGCGCCCACCACGATCAGGTGGCCCTGCTGACCGGCCAGTTCCAGGAGCACGGCGCTCTGCTGCTGGCGGCTGGGCAGGTCGACCACCCCCATGGGGAAGCTCAGGCCGCCGCCCTGGGGCCACAGCGTGGAGTGGAAGCCGCGCTCGTCGTCGGTGTCGACGGGGCCGAGCATCGAGTCGAGTTCGACCGTCGTGGGCAGCGGCGGCAGCCACACCTGGTGTACCGGAGTGCCATGAGCCCTGATCCGTTCCACAGCCACCTGCATCTCGGTGCGCCGGCCGGGCAGCGTCCGGGCGAGTGCCACGGAGGGCTCGGTCTCCCCGGCCTCCTCACTCATGGTGTCCACGGCCGTCCGCAGGCCGAACAGCTCCGGGACCGGGGGAGGTCCGGAGACCGGTTCGCGTGCGTCCTCATCCTGGTAGGCACCGGAGATGTGGGCGACGCGGAAGCGTTCGTAGATGGACTCGTCGACCTTCAGATAGGCGGAGCCGGGGATCGCGGGGAGCCGGTACGCGTCGGGCGTTCCGATCACGGCCCGGCTCTCCTGGGCGCTGAAGGTGCGCAGGCAGACGCGGTACGACAGGTGTGACTCAAGGCCGCGCAGGCGGCCCTCGTCGAGGCGCTGGGTGGCCAGCAGCAGATGCATGCCCAGGCTTCGGCCGACCCGTCCGATCTGTACGAACAGCTCGATGAAGTCGGGTCGCTGGGCGAGGAGTTCACCGAACTCGTCGACGACGATCATGAGATACGGCATGGGCTGCAGGGGCTGGCCGTCCACATCGGTGCCGCCGCTCGCCTGCAGGATCTGGTACTCGCGGACCGAGTCGACGTTGCCGGCCCTGCGCAGCATCTGCTGGCGGCGCTCCTGTTCGCCCTGAAGGGCTGTGCGGACCCGGTCGACCATGGCCAGGTCGTCGGCGAGGTTGGTGATCAGGCCTGCCACGTGGGGAAGTTCGGTGACGCCGGCGAAGGTGGCGCCGCCCTTGAAGTCGACCAGGACGAAACTCAGGTGCTCCGGGGCGTGGGTCATGGTCAGCCCGGTCACCAGGGTGCGCAGCAGTTCGCTCTTACCGGAACCGGTCGCGCCGACGACCAGACCGTGCGGGCCGATGCCGCCCAGGGCCGATTCCTTGAGGTCCAGCAGGAGCGGGGCGCCGTCTCCGGTGAAGCCGATGGGCATCCGCAGCAGCGCGTCGTCGTCGGGCTCGCGCCACAGCTGGGTGGGGTCGAACGAGCCGAGATCCGCCACGCCCAGCATCTCGGGCAGGGCGACGGTGCGGGCGAGAACCTGCTCCTGCTCGCCGGACAGCCTCAGCGGTGCCAGCGCCCTGGCCATCTGCTCGCCGACTTCGGGCGGGCACGTGTCGGCGACCGCGTCCTGGGTCGCCTGCACCAGGGCGGGATAGCGGGTCTCAAGGCTGAGGTTGCCGTCGGCGTCCACCCGGGCGCGCGCGTCGACCCGGCTGGGCTCCTCGCTCTCCTTCGTGACCAGACACACGACGTGCAGTCCGCTCTCGGGGCCGGCCTCGGCCAGCAGATCGGCGACCACCGGCAGGCGAGCCCAGTCCGCTCCCGGCCGGAATCCGTCGAGCACCACCACGAAGTGGTGCGACACCTTGGTCTCCCGCCGCAGGCCGAGGGAGACGCCGCGCTCCGCGCGATCCTCGCGGACGCGGTCGACGTGGGACTGGAGGACGTCGGCGATGCCGTCCATGCTCTCGGCCACGATGGGGACGGAGTCCCCCCTGCCCGGCCGGCGCACGTGCGGCAGCCACTTCACCCACGCCCAGGAGTGGTTCTCCCCGGGAATGAGGGCGGCGATCCTGACGTCGTCGGGGGCATGCAGCACGGCCAGTTGCGCGAGCAGCGCACCGACGAGGTCGGCCGTGCGCCCGGGCGGGCCGAGCAGGCTGAGAACGCCGGTGTTCGCCAGGTCGACCCAGGCCGGCTGGAGACTGACCGTCGCGAAGTCGCGGGAGAGGTTCTCGGCACGGCGATGCGACTCGGTGTCGTGCTCCGTCGTGGGGTCGTTGTGTCTGCTCAGGGCGATGCGCATGGCGGGCACCGCCTGGCCGATCCCCAGCCGGAGCTTCATGAAGTCGGCGTCGGCGGGCCTGCGTTCCCACACCCGGCGCGGGCCGGTGGTGGTGATCGCCCACAGCCTCTGGGGGCTCGGGTGCACGAAGGCGCCGGCCGCGCGTTGCGCCGCCGCCGACTCCCGCGCCTGGCGCCGGATGTCGGTGAGGTATTCGAAGTAGCGGTCACGTTGGCGGTACTGGGTGCGCCGGTTCGCGTTCTTCGTCTGTGTCCGCACCAGGACCGTGACACCGACGGAGACCACGACGAAGCCGACGCCGAGCATCATCAGCCATGGCCGCCCGAACGTGAACATGTAGGCGGCCATGCTGATGCTGCTGAGCAGCGGCAGCAGCATGTACAGCCAGGTCTGGGCCTGGTTCTGCTGGGCCTTCTGCGGCGGTGCGGCCAGCGCGACCTGGACCTCCGGCACGGACGGTGGAAATGTCCTGGCGGGGCGGTGGAAATCTGTCCTGGTCATGAATTCGGGAAATCCTGAGTAATGGGATGTTCGGGCCCGGTCTGGTCAGTGGGAAAGGGCCAGATGATCTTTCCGGTGACTCCGCCGAAGGAATAATCAAACCCGGTTTCCTGGGGATGGACGAGAGCGTCGGCGAATTTGCGAAAGGCGGATTCCAGATCCAATTCCAGATGACTGAATGCGACACCCGTCCCCAGGATTCCGCCGGCCATAGCGGGAAGTACGCCGGTTTCACCGTCCTTCTCACCGAACATCTGCTTCATGACGTGCTTCCAGCGGTCGTTGAACGCCTGCGCCTCGTCGGCGCTCTTGGACACCCACCCGACCCTCAGGTCGGCGACCGTGTCGCTGATTCGCTTGACCGAATCGCCGACGTTGTTGGCGAGCGCTATGAGCTTGTCGCTGTCCGAGCCGAGCGCCTGAGGTTCGATCTTTATCGAGCTGACGTCGTAGTCGGCATTCGCGGGCATGGTCAGCCTCCGGAGTTGTGGGTGTTGGCGGTCTCGGCCCCGGCATAGTTGTCGTATGCGGCCTGCATGCGCCGGGCCATGTCCTGAAGCAGGTCCTCCATGGCGCGCGAGGCGTTCGTGAACCAGGTCGCCATCGTCTCGAAGCTCACGGCCGACGGGCTCTGCCAGGAGGCTCGGGCCGCTTCGAAGCAACTCTGAATCTGCCCGATCAGGTCCGCGATGTGCCCGCTCTCCGATCGCACGACCCCGGCGGCATGCCTGAGATCGGCCAGGGCGACCCGGAACTCCTCGGCGGACATGTTTCCGTGGGACGTGTTCGAGTTCCCGTGCCCCCCACCGGATCCGCCCTTGTCCGAGACGAGGGCGCGACGGTCGTTCAGGGGTGCCGGTGTCTCTGCCGTGTGGCCCTGAGGGTCCGCCTCGCGGGCGCGGTCGCCCGCCTGCACCATGTCGTGCAGGTCCGCCGTATCACCGGCGAATGCCGTGCGAGGCGTTGCGAGAATTTCTGGATCTCCCGTCGGGGACGTCGTCATGGCTCTGCTCCTTTCAGCCGAAGACCGCGGTACGCGGTTTTTCTGCCGGGTCGCCGGAATCCTGATACCGACCTTTCGTCACAGGACTCCGGTATGTCAGACTGAAGCCGGTCGACGTTCGTCGACGGCAATTCCGGAACGGTCTCGCCGCCGGACAGGCACACGGGAGGGAATCATGGCCGACGGTCAGCAGGACGATAAAGATCTCGACGCCGGGAAAGACTTGAGCCCAATCGTCCCGACCGTGGGGGTAGGCTGGGACACTCCTCCCAGCTTCAACAACGATCCGAAGGGACAGACGAGCGGAAATCGGTTGACCGATGTCGCCGAAAGCGGCCCGATCCGCTTCGACGCGGCCGGGGTGCGGGCGACCGAGAACACCCTGCTGGCTCAGGGGCGCAACGCCGCCTCCGGCTACGAGTCGCTGCGCCAGCGGGTCGACGCCGCCGTGCACGGGCAATTCTGGGGCCCCGCGCATCCGCCCTCGGTCATCTCCTCGGGCCAGAACGCGGGCACCCAGACCCCTGGTGACACCAGCTGGTACCCGACGAAGGAGGAGAGCGAGAACGCCGACCAGAAAATTCTCGCCGACATCGGTGCGGACTTCGCCCAGCACATCAATCCGGCGATGCAGAGGGCTCTGGCAGCTCAGGCAGGCGCCCTCGGACTGCTCGGCAACTACATTGCCATGATCAACACATCCGGTCAGTCCTACGCCCATGTCGACCGGGCCGCGACATTCCCGGACATCCAGCGCCCGGTCACCGGTAACCCCTAGGGCGTGTTTCGAAAGTAGCGCCGTCCGCCCGGCGGTTGCGCACCTCGGGGAGCAGGGCGGACGGCGCGGTGCCCCGTCCCGGCCGGCAGCCGTGCGGCGATCCATCAGGCCACCGCCGCGGGCACGTCGACCGGCGTCAGCACGGTCAGGTCCTCGTCGCTGGGATCGCCCAGGTCGGCAACGCGCATGGCGTGCTGCTCGGTCATCTGCTGGAAGGCCTGCCGGGCGGTGCGCCCGTTGCCGAAGCGCTCGGTCCGCTCGATCGAGTCGAAGTGGGCCAGCAGTGCCGTCGCCGTGTCCTCGCCGAGCCTGTACTCGTGCTGGTACGCCTGGTGCTCGACGATCCGCACCAGGTCCGCCGACGCGTAGTCGTCGAAGCGGAGGGTGCGGGTGAAGCGCGACGCCAGGCCGGGGTTGGAGTCGATGAGACGGTCCATGTCCTCCGGATAGCCCGCCGCGATCACCACGACGTCGTCCCGGTGGTCCTCCATCAGCTTGACCAGGGTGGAGATGGCCTCGTGCCCGAAGTCGTTGCCCTGCCCGGCGGGAACCAGCGCGTACGCCTCGTCGATGAACAGGACACCGCCCAGTGCCCGCCGGAAGACGGCGGTGGTCTTCGGCGCGGTGTGCCCGACGTACTCGCCCACCAGATCACTGCGGTCGGCCTCCACCAGATGTCCCCGGGCCAGCAGCCCGAGGGCGGCAAGGAGTCGGCCGTAGAGCCGGGCCACCGTGGTCTTGCCGGTTCCCGGGTTGCCCGCGAAGACAAGGTGCCGGCTCAGGGGCGGCGGCTGCAGGCCGGCCTCCTGACGCCGTTTCACTATCTGCATCAGCTTCGCCATGGAGGCCACCTCACGCTTGACGCCGCCCAGGCCCACCAATTGCTCCAGTTCGGCCAGCAGTGCGGGCAGTTGGTCCTCTCCGGCCACGTCTCGTCCGTCCGCTTCGACGCCGGCCGTCCCTCCCTGGGCCATGCCGGCGGTGGCGACCATGGCAGGGACCACCCGTCCCGCCGCCCCGGCCTCGGCCTGTGTCGGCAAAGTGGCGACCTTGACGTCGTGGCTGCGGCACTGCTCGAAGCGGGCTTCCGCGTCGTCGGCCTGCGACAGGTCCTCGTCCACGTCGTGCACCAGCAGGCGGCGCAGTACCGGGGCAGCCTTGGCGCCCACATACACCGCCGGATAGCCGGTCGCGGAGACGTCGCAGTCCTCCAGCAGCCCGCGGGCGCCGTCGCCGACGTACACGCCGTTCTTCGCTGCACCGGTGACGGTCAGCGACCGCACCCGGGGGTTCGCGCCGGACCAGATGACCAGTCCGCTCCCCTTTGCGTCCGAGATGGTCAGGTCCTCGATCCAGGCCTCGCTGCGCTCGCCGAGGAAGACGCCCGCTGATCCCGGGGCGTCGACGTGTCCCCCGAGCACCACGGCACCGGTGCCGGCGGCGATCTCGATGCCGGTCCTGGCGGACCGCAGCACCTCGCACCCTTCCAGCAGCGGCCGGTGGCCGGTCTCCAGGCGGACACCGGTGTCCGCCTCGCTGATCACGCAGCGGCGCAGCACCACGTCCGCTCCCTGGACGTCCACGCCCGTCATCCGTGTCCGCTCAAACCGGGTGTCCTCGGCGACGAGGTCCGCCCCGCCCGCCACCCGCACCGCGTGCTGCGCACTGTCGCGCACGGTGCAGCCCAGCAGCACGGCGCTGGCGCCGCCGCCGATGTTCAGGGCCGTGTACGTCGTGGTGGAGATCTCGCACTCGGTGAGCCGGACGGTGCCGCGGTCCGAGGCGTGCACGCCGTTTGCGCCGGTGCGGGCCACCGTACCGCCGTGCACTCGCAGTTCGGCGGTGTCCAGAACGGCCAGGCCGGTACCGGGCACGTCGACCACCCGGGTGTGCTCCAGTTCCACTCGGCCGGTGCCCGAGGCGATCAGCCCCGCCCCGCCGGTCTCGCGGATGTGGCAGTCCCTCAGCCGGAGGTCGGCCGCGCAGGCCGATACGCCCTCTTCTCCGGTGCGGAAGATCTCGCACTTCTCCAACCTGATCCGCGACTCCTCGTGTCCGGCCGCTGCGGCGTTCGGGTCCACGGCGGGTGCGGCTGCTGCCGCGGCGCCGGCGGTGTCGGCGATCCGCACGCCCTGGGACTTGCTGTCGTGCAGCCGGCAGCCGCGCAGCAGGGGACGGGCGAAGGGGTGCACCAGGACCGCCGCGTCGCCGGTGTAGCGGACGGTGCAGTCGTCGAAGGTGCCCGCCGACTCCCCGGCGGTCACGATTCCGCACCCGCCGACACGCTCGATCGTGGTGCGACGCACCTGCGCACTAGCCGCGTCACTCAGCGTCAGGCCGTGCCCGGTCGCCGCTCTGATCACGCAGTCGTCGACGGTCACCCGCGCGGTGCCGGTCACCTGGACGCCGGAGCCGGTGGTGTCCTCGACCGTGCACGAACGCAGTTCCGCGGCGGCGGCGCGCACGATCTCGATCCGGCCCCCGGACACCGCGCACCGGTCGAGGAGCGGGCCGCCGCCCGTGAGGAGCACGGCGGGACCTCGGTCAGCAGCGCCCTCGACGGTCACCTCCCGCAGCACCGGGGAGCCGCCGTTCACACTGACCGCGGGACCGTGCACGGCCACGACGCGGACGGTTCCCGGCCCTCTCTCCGCGACAACCGTGACATCTCGGTCCAAGACCAGGGACTCCCGGTACTCGCCTGGTTGGACGCGGATCTCCGCGCCCTCGTCGGCCGCGCGGATCGCGGCCGTGACGGTGCGATAGGTGCCCCAGCCCCGGTCCGCGACCCGCAGCACGTTGCGCTTCACGGACGGCGCGCTCCGTTTTCCGGGCCCGTCACGGCGTCTGCCCCGAGCCTGCCAGCGTGGTGAACAAGCCGAAGACGCCCACCGCGAGCGGCACACAGGCCACCATGAGGAGCCCGGCGAGCGGATCGATCCAGGAGGGACGCTCGTCGTCGGCATCGACGCGGAAGGCCCGGCCCAGTCCGACGAGCATCGCGAGCACGGCCACGACGAGCAGCACGGCAGAGCCCGCCCACTCGGGCGCGCCGAAGGCGGCCGGGGCCCGGGTGAGCGTGGCCGCCAGTCCGATCGTCCCCGCGGTGACCACCGGCACGACCCCCGGCGCCAGCGTCAGCCGTCCCGCGCGCAGGACGAGCGCCAGGCCGAGGCAGCAGGCCAGGGCGACCGCGAAGGCCTGATGCGCCGATCCCAGCACGACGATGCAGGTGGCGGCGACCACGGAGGCCAGGAGGTTCGTCCCGATCAGCAGCCGCTGGCCGCGGCTGACCAGGAGCAGCACGTCGGCCTCGTCGTCGTGGCCGCCCGCCGCCATGGTGTTCGATCCCGCGAGCACGGCGAAGTGGCCGGAGATCTTGGGGGCGGCGCCCAGCACCACCAGCATGGCGACGCCCACCACCGCGGACGCCTCCAGCAGCGTGGCGTGACCCACGGTGAGGCCCACCGTCAGCACCAGGGCGAGCCCGGTGATCGCCACCGCCATCAGCGTCGTCGCGTGGCGGATGGCGAGCAGGGCCGCGAGCGCGCCGAGCACGGCGCCCACGCTGAGCGCGACCAGCACCGAGTCGGTGCCCGAGGCCCGCGGCAGTACGACGCCCACCACGGCCAGCAGCGGGACGGCGGAATGCGCCATGATCAGCCGCAACCCGAGTGGCAGGGACCACTGTTGGCGGGTTGCGTGCCAGGCGAGCAGGGTCAGCGACAGCGCGACGACGACGGCCGCCGCGCCGGTGGCCGGCAGCACTCCGTCCGGGTCCCCCGTCCACGCCAGCATGACGAAGCCGGCGATCAGGCTCAGGACGCCGAGGACCAGGGTGGTGTAGGCCCGCGAGCGGCGGCCCCACGCGCTGATGCCCCCGTCGGCCTGCCCGACCGTCTCCTCCAGGTCGGTGACCACGGGCTCGTCGAACTCGCCGGCCGCCACGTCGCTCAGGTACAACGTCGCACCGTCCGCCACACCACATTCCCTCAGGGAGGTGTCGGGCGCGAACGGAACCGCACCGGGCAGGGCGAGCGACCAGACCGGGGGGAAGATCTCGTCGAACTCCACCTGTCCCACGAGCTTGAGCAGCGTGGGGGTGTACTCGGCGATGGCCGCCTCCGCGGGTACCGTGAGGTCCACCCGCCGCCGCGCTCCCACCACGGTCACATGGCAGCGTTCATTCTCCACTGGGCGTTGTCCTTGTCACCTGTCGGCCCGGGGCCGGTTCTGCTGTACCGGAGTCAGTGCGTGGCGGACCACGTCTTGATGTTCGCTTCCTCGGCTCCTACGTAGTTGCCCCAGTTCACCCGCATCGCGGCGGCGATCTCGCCGAGGACGCCGCCCTCGCCCTCGCTGCCGAAGAGCCCGACGGCGGCCATGTCCCACTCGTGAACGCGTTCCTGGTACCTGGTGGCGGACTGCGCGTTCCATGTGTCGATCAGCGACTGGATCCGGTTCCTCAAGGCGTGCAGTTCGCCCATGATGTGCGCCGCCTGTCCGTTGAGGTAGGGACCTACCCCCTCCAGTTCGACGCCGACGCGGATGGGTGTGCTCTCGATATCGGGCATGTCGAATCCTCGGACCGGGAAGTGTGTGGTGTGTGGGTGTTGTGCGGTGGGTCTCTCGCCGCGGTCAGGAAAGACGCGCCGGCGGAAGCGACACCTTGTTGAGGTTCGAGACGTTCGCGTGCTCGCCGTGAAGGTAGTTGTCGGCGCTGCTGGACAGACCGTGCGAGATACCGAGCAGGGCGCTCTGCATGTGGGTCGCGTGTGTGTCCCATTCGATCATCAGCCCCCGGAAGGTGTTGTGAGCGATGCCTCCCCACACGGATTCCAGGCCCTGGACGTACGACTTCAGATTGTTCAGTTCGTCCTGCACGGTCTGCTGGGTGACGCTGATGTCGATGGCCTTGTCCCTCAGGTCCTGAGGTGTCGTGTCGTAGAGCACTCCGTCCGAGCCCTTGAAGCTGGACCCTCCGCCGTCGGTCGCCACCATGGTGTCCGCCTTCCTGAACTGGTTGCCGGAGCGGACGCATGGTGCGCCGCCTGCCCCCCGGTGAGACATGTTTGCGTCTCTCGCTGCCGGTCATCGTACGGTCGTGGACGCCGGTCCATATACATAATCGCATCATCGGCGGTACTGGCTTAACACACGTATGCATCCTAGCCGGTAGCCGACCGATCTCGGACACCGGCGGGACACGGGTACGGCCCGGAGTCGCGTGCGCGCCGGGCGGGGTACGGGAAAAGTGTTCGACTACGGGGCCCGGCGGCTGCTCACGCGTTCTGCTCCTTGGCCAGGGATGTGACCGCGGCGATGCGGTAGGCGTCCGCCTCGTCCAGCGTCTCGTGCTCCAGCAGGCCCGCGGCCAAGTCGTCGAGGCGGTAGCGGTTCTCTCTCACTCGCCCGTCCCGGCGACATCAACGGGGCCCGTCCAGGGCTGCCCCTACCTCGGCAGATGCCCCTTCCGCAGGGGTGCCCGGGGACCCCTGCGGCTCTCCTGCCACGACGACGTGACGCCGTCGAGCGGTCGCGGGTATGAGGGCGGCCGCCACGGCGGCGACGGCCAGAGCGCCGGCCAGCAGCGTGAAGCCATGTGTATAGCCGGACTCCGC
>NZ_JBHVCT010000071.1:0-31818 GCF_042803195.1 Streptomyces sp. NPDC057428 | reverse complement strand
CTCGGAGATGTGTATAAGTGACAGGGGCGGGTGCCGGCCGGCACCCGCCCCTCACACGTCGTCACTGCCCGAACAGGCCGTTGCCCGGCCGGCCCGGCGGCTGCTGGGTCCCGCCGGGGTCCGGTGTCCCGCTGGGCGTCTCGCTCGGTGTCTGAGAGGGCGTCTCGCTCGGCGTCTCGACCGGCGGGGACTCCTCGACCGGGGGCTCGCTCGGGGACTCGGAGGGCGCCTCGGGCGTCTCGGAGGGGGTTGCCGAAGGCTTCTTCGTCGGCGCCGGGGGCGCCGACGGGGTCTCGGTCACGGACGTCTCGCCGCGCTCCACGCCCTGCAGGTCGAAGGAGGCGTCCGAGCCGCCGCCCAGCGCGCCGAGGGTGTAGTCGGCCCAGATCCTGGCGGGGAAGCCTCCACCGTTGGCCCGCCCGGAGTTGGCCGTACCGGTGAGACTGACCTGACCGCCGCCCTCCTTGGTCGACTCGCCGTACAGGGCGACGACGGTGGTGAGTTCGGGGGTGTAGGCCGCGAACCAGGCGGCCTTGTTGTCCTCCGCCGTACCCGTCTTGCCCGCCGCGTCGTAGGCCGAGGTGTTCGCCTCGTGACCCGAGCCGAGGTCGACGACCTCGGTCAGTGCCTTCGTCACCGTGTCCGCGGAGGCCCGGCTGATGACCTGGCCGCCGATGCCGTCGACGGGCTCCATGGTGCGGTCACGGTGCACGGCGGACTTGACGATGGTCGGGGTGACCTTCTTGCCGTGGTTGTCGAGGGTGGCGTAGACCCCGGCCATGTCCCACGTGGAGGCGTTCATGGTGCCGAGGGTGATCGCCGGACGCTCGGGGAAGTTCTTGTCCGGTACGCCCATGGCGAGTGCGGTCTTCTTGACGGTGCGGGGAGTGACGTCCACGACCATCTGCGCGAAGACGGAGTTGATCGACTTGTCCATGGCCGTCTGGACGGTCGGGTTGCGGTAGCTGATGTTGTCCTCGTTCTGCGGGGCGAACGGGGTGTCGCTCCCGACGACGGGACGCCTGCTGGTGCCGTCGTAGACCGTGTTGAGGCCGATCAGGTCGCCGTCCTGGGTCTTCGACCCGTTCTCCAGGGCCGAGGCGAGCACGAGCGGCTTGAACGTCGACGCGGGCTGGTAGTCCCTGCGGGTGGCGTTGGATATGTAGTGCTCCGTGGCACCGACACCGCCGTACAGCGCGACGACCTTGCCGGTCTTCGGGTCCACGGAGGTCGCGCCCGCCTGGACGGTCGCGTCGACCTTGTTCTTCTTCCGGTCGAGCTGGTTCTCCAGCTCACGGTCGACCGACTTCTCGAGCTGCTTCTGCCTCTTCTTGTCGATGTTGAGGGTGATCGTCCAGCCGCCGGCCCGGCGCATCTCCTCGGTGATGCCCTGGCGCTCCATCTCCTGGTTGGCGGCCTCGACGAGGTAGCCGCTCTGCCCCTCCAGGCCGGGGGCTGCCTTGGGCGCGTCCGGAACGGGGAAGGTCAGCTTGTCGCGCTCGGCCCGGTCGAGCCAGCCCTCCTCGACCATGTTGTCCAGCGTGTAGGCCCAGCGCTCCTTGACGAGCTTCTTGCCCGTCGGGGTGGCCCGCGCCCAGTCGTACTGGCTGGGCGCCTGGAGCAGCGCTGCGAGGTAGGCGCCCTGGGAGACGTCGAGGTCCTTGGCGTCGACTCCGTAGTAGGCCTGCGCGGCCGCCTGGATTCCGCTCGCGCCGCGACCGTAGAAGACGGTGTTGAGGTAGCCGGCGAGGATGTCGTCCTTCTTCATGCGCTGGTCAACCTTGAGGGAGATCACCAGCTCCTTGAGCTTGCGGCTGACCGTCTGGTCCTGCGTGAGGTAGTAGTTCTTCACGTACTGCTGGGTGATCGTGGAACCACCCTGCTTGCCCTTGCCGGAGAGCGTGTTGAGCACACCGCGGGTGGTGCCCTTCAGGTCGACGCCCTGGTCCCGGTAGAAGGACTTGTTCTCGGCGGCGACGAAGGCGTGCTGGACCTTCTTCGGTACGACGGCGAGGTCCACGATCTCGCGGTTGGCGCCGGAACCGGTACGGGCGAGGATCGAGCCGTCGCTGTACTTGTAGATGTTGCTCTGCTCCTGCGCCGCGGCGTTGGCCGGGGGCACGTCCACATAGAAGTAGAGCGCCGCGAAGCCGCCCATCACCAGCAGGCACAGTCCGAAGAACGTGCCCAGCATCTTCCGCCACGTGAAGAGCCGGCGTATGCCGCCGCTCTTGGCAGCCCGACGCGCATCCGCTCGCCCCATTGCCGTGGTGCTCCTCTACCTCTACTCGAACCGCTCAGGTCAGACCAGCCAGCTAACACCGAAGGCATGGACAAAAGGCAAGCGATCCGGTCTTTTCCGGACGTGAGAATCAGCACCCGGTCCCAATGGAACCGACTCCCGAGGGGTGTGCAAGGTTGTCGAATCCGTTAATGTGAAATCACATTGTTAGCGCGGCGCCATGCCGCACGAAACGGGGGATCCATGTCCGCACCGCACGACCACCCCGGTGGTAACGGCCCCGGCGCCGACCTGGCACCGGACGCGCCCGAGATGCCTGACCCCCAGGTCAGGGAGACGGCCGCCCACTCCATCCCCGGCGGCCTCGGACTGCTGCTGACCGTACTCGGGGTGCTCCTCGGCGTGGCCCTGACCATCGTCGGCGGGGTCCTCGGCTCCGACGGGCACGACGGCGCCGGCATCCCGCTCTTCGTCCTCGGGCTGCTGCTCGCCGTGGCGTCCTTCTTCTGCATGAGCGGTGTGAAGATGGTCGCGCCGGGCGAGGCCCGGGTCATCCAGCTCTTCGGCAGGTACGTCGGCACGATCCGCGCGGACGGTCTGCGGTGGATCAACCCGCTGACGTCCAGCCGCAAGATCTCCACCCGCGTCCGCAACCACGAGACGGCCGTCCTGAAGGTCAACGACGCCTACGGCAACCCGATCGAACTCGCCGCGATCGTCGTCTGGAAGGTGGAGGACACCGCGCAGGCCCTCTTCGAGGTGGACGACTTCCGGGAGTTCGTCGCGACGCAGACCGAAGCGGCCGTCCGGCACATCGCGATCGAGTACCCGTACGACGCCCACGACGAAGGCGGGCTGTCCCTGCGGGGCAACGCCGAGGAGATCACCGAGAAGCTCGCGGCAGAGCTGACCGCGCGGGTGCAGGCGGCGGGCGTGCACATCATCGAGTCCCGGTTCAGCCACCTCGCCTACGCCCCCGAGATCGCGTCGGCGATGCTTCAGCGGCAACAGGCGGGGGCGGTCGTCGCGGCACGCCAGCAGATCGTCGAGGGAGCCGTGGGCATGGTGGAGATGGCCCTGACGCGGATCGCGGAACAGGACATCGTGGAGCTCGACGCGGAGCGCAAGGCCGCGATGGTCAGCAACCTGATGGTGGTGCTGTGCGGCGACCGCGCGGCGCAGCCGGTCCTGAACACGGGCACGCTCTACCAGTGACCGACGACACGGCCGCTTCGGCGGGCCGGGCTCCCCGGCGGGGCCCCGCCCGCAAGCAGATGCTGCTGCGGCTGGACCCCTCGGTGCACGACGCGCTGGCCCGGTGGGCCTCGGACGAACTGCGCAGCGCGAACGCGCAGATCGAGTTCCTGCTCCGGCGGGCGCTGGCGGACGCCGGACGCCTGCCGGGCGGGGCGGCTCCCATCCCCCGCCGGGGCCGACCCCCCAAGCCCCCGGCCCAGTAGACGACTGCCGGACGGGTGCGGACGCCTGCCGCTCGGCGCGTCCCGCTCGGTCGGCCCCGGGAGCCTCACAGCGGCGCAGGCTGCCACAGCCCGACGCGGCATCGCGCCCGTGTACGGGAACGGGCCCCGGGGAGCATGCTCCCCGGGGCCCGTTTTCGAGTCGCCGCGCTCAGCGGCGCGGTGCCAGCACCTGCTTGAGCACGTCGTGCACGTACGTGTTCGGGTGCTTGCCCGAGAACTCGCCGGAGAGCGGACCGCTCGCCGTCACGGGCACGTCCACGCCGGTGTGACCCGAGGTGGTCCAGTCGATGGTGAACTTGCGGTCGCTGCCGCGGATGGAGAACGGACCGTCCTCGGCGGAGATGCCGTCCCCGGACTCGTCGTCGGCGTCGACGTCCTCGACCGTGAGACCGCCGGTCTCGTGGTCACCGGTGACGACCAGCAGCGTGTCGGGGTGCGTCGCGATGTACGCGCGGGCCACCGCGACGGCCTTCTCCAGCTGCTGCATCGACTGGAGCACGCGCGTGCCGTTGTCGGAGTGCGCGAACTCGTCGGTGCCTTCCTCCTCGACCATGAGGAAGAAGCCCTTCTTGTTCTTGTCCAGGCTGGTCAGGGCCTTGCTGGTCATCGTGCCGAGGTCCACGACCGGGCTGTAGACGTCACCCTGGCCCTCGGGGTGCTGCTGGAACATCTCCTCGTTGCTGAACAGCCCGAGGATCTTGCCGTCCTTGGCCTTGCTCAGGCCCTGCGCGCTGTTGACGTAGGAGTAACCGGCCTTCTGGGCCTTCTTGATCAGGTTGCCCTTCGTGCCCTTGCTCGCCTCGGACGTGTCCTCGGCGGGGTTGTCCTTGAACGCGCCCGGCGTACCGGCCGGCAGCCACCAGTCCTCGCCACCACCCAGGATGACGTCGGGCTTGCTGACGTCCAGGTACTGGCGGGCGATCTCGTCCTGCTTCCCGCGGTCCGGGGTGTTGGCGAAGAACGCCGCCGGGGACGCGTCGGTCACCTGCGCGGTCGTCACCAGACCGGTGGCCTTGCCGGCCGCCTTGGCCTGCTGGCCGAGGGTGGCCAGCGGGTTGCCGTCCACATCGACACTGATCGCGCCGTTGTAGGTCTTCTCGCCCGTCGCCCACGCGGTCGCCGCCGCGGCGGAGTCCGTCACGACGGCCTTCGGGTCCCGGGGGGTCGTGGTGAGCTGGCCGGACGCCGTGAGGCGGTCCATCGCCAGCTGCCCTTCCAGGCCGGCGAGGTGAAGCCTCGCCGCCTCACGCATCGCGGCGCCCATGCCGTCACCGTTGATGAAGATGACGTTCTTGGCCGTGGGGGCCTTCGCCTTCGCCGCGGACTGCGGAGCGGCGGCCGACGCGCCGAGCGTCGGGTTGAGCACCATCGTCGCGAGGCCGGCCACGACGGCCGCGGCGACGGGCGCTCCCCAGCGCGCACTACGAACACGTACGTTCACAACAACTCCTCATGAATTGCATAGCTTTCACATGAGAACGTAGGCGCGGAGACGGTACTGGTCGAGAACTGAAGGCGACCGGCAAGGGAACCGCTCACGTCGGAAAACCCTTCGACCCGATTTTCCCGCACCCTTCCGCGAGGAGCACCTGAGAGGCGTCCGCATGCGAGGTATACATGCGGTGTATAGTTCTGCGCATGTCTATCGGTCACACCCTCCTCGGGCTCCTGGAGTCCGGCCCCCGCCACGGCTACGACCTCAAGCGCGTCTTCGACGAGAAGTTCGGGCAGGACCGGCCACTGCACTACGGCCAGGTCTACGCGACCATGTCCCGGCTCCTGAAGAACGGGCTCGTCGAGGTCGACGGGGTCGAGACGGAGGGCGGGCCCGAGCGCAAGCGGTACGCCATCACGGAGGCCGGCGTCACCGATGTCGCCACCTGGCTCGCGCAGCCCGAGAAGCCGGAACCGTACCTCCAGTCGACCCTCTACACGAAGGTCGTCCTGGCACTGCTCACCGGCCGGAGCGCCGCCGGCCTGCTGGACGCCCAGCGCTCCGAGCACCTGCGCCTGATGCGCGTCCTGACCGACCGCAAGCGCACGGGCGACCTCGCGGACCAGCTGATCTGCGACCACGCCCTCTTCCACCTCGAAGCCGACCTGCGCTGGCTGGAGCTGACAGGCGCACGTCTGGACCGGCTCGCCGAGGTGATAGTCCCGTGATCCCGGCCGGCTCCCTGCTCTCCGCCCACGAACTGCGCAAGAGCTACGGCTCGACGCCCGCGCTCGACGGGGCCTCCTTCTCCGTGCACCCCGGTGAGGTCGTCGCCGTCATGGGCCCCTCCGGCTCCGGCAAGTCGACACTGCTGCACTGCCTGGCGGGCATCGTGACCCCCGATTCGGGCAGCGTCACCTACGACGGGCGTGAACTGTCCGCCCTGTCCGACGCGGAGCGCAGCGCGCTGCGCCGCAGCGACTTCGGGTTCGTCTTCCAGTTCGGCCAACTCGTCCCGGAACTGACCTGTGTGGAGAACGTCGCCCTGCCGCTGCGCCTCAACGGGATGAAGCGCAAGGAGGCCGAACGCACCGCCCGGCAGTGGATGGAGCGCCTCGATGTCGACGGCCTCGCCTCCCAGCGCCCGGGAGAGGTGTCCGGCGGGCAGGGCCAGCGTGTCGCCGTCGCCCGCGCCCTGGTCGCCTCCCCCAAGGTGGTCTTCGCCGACGAGCCGACGGGCGCGCTGGACTCGCTCAACGGCGAGCGCGTCATGGAACTGCTCACCGAGTCCGCCAGGACCGCGAACACGGCCGTCGTGATCGTGACCCACGAGGCCCGCGTCGCCGCGTACTCGGACCGCGACATCGTCGTGCGCGACGGCCGGTGCCGCGACCCGGAGCATGCGATATGAGCCGGCTGCGCGACCTCGGGCTCGGCGTGCGCTTCGCCGCCGCCGGAGGACGTGAGGGCTGGGCCCGTACCGCGCTCACCGCGGTCGGGGTCGGACTCGGGGTGGCGCTGCTGCTGGCCGCATCGTCGGTCCCGCACCTGCTGGGGCAGCGCGCCGTACGCGACGAGGCCCGCCGCGAGGTCGCGGCTTCCCGCAACGCGGAGGTCCCCAGGACGGACTCCACCGTCCTGCGGGCCGGGGCCACGACCGAATTCCGCGGCCGCGAGGTGGAGGGCTACCTGATGCGGGCGGAGGGTCCGCGGCCGGTGCTCCCGCCGGGAGTCGGGCACTTCCCCGCCCCCGGGAAGATGGTCGCCTCGCCCGCCCTGAAGGAACTGCTGGCATCCCCCGAGGGCCGACTGCTCAAGGAACGCCTGCCCTACGGGATCAGCGGCACGATCGCCGACGAAGGACTGACTTCCCCGGGCGAGCTGCACTTCTACGCGGGCAGCGACACGCTGACGCCCGCGGGCGGCGGTCACCGGCTGGCGGGTTACGGGGGCGGAACCCCGGACGATCCGTTCCCGCCCGTCCTGGTCCTCCTGGTCCTCGTCATCTGCGTCGTGCTGCTGGTACCCGTGGCGATCTTCATCGCGACCGCCGTGCGGTTCGGCGGGGAGCGCCGCGACCGGAGGCTCGCCGCGCTGCGGCTGGTGGGTGCCGACATCCGGTCGACCCACCGGATCGCGGCGGGCGAGGCCCTGTTCGGCTCGCTCCTCGGCCTGCTCGCCGGGGCGGTGTTCTTCCTCGTGGGCCGCAGGTTCGTCGGTCACGTCGAGGTGTGGGGTCACAGCGCCTTCCCCTCCGACCTGACGCCCGCCCCCTGGCTCACCGCACTCGTAGCCGTCGCCGTACCCCTGTCCGCCGTCGTCGTCACGCTCGCCGCCATGCGTTCGGTGGCCGTCGAGCCCCTCGGGGTCGTGCGCGGCTCCCGTAACCGCCGGCGCCGCCTGTGGTGGCGTCTGCTGCTGCCGGTGCTGGGGCTGGCCGTCCTGTGGCGGGCGGGCGGGGCCGACGAGTTCACGCCCGTCAACCCCTATCCCATCGCAGGCGGGGCTGTCCTCGTCCTGTCCGGGCTCGCGCTGCTGCTCCCCTGGCTGGTCGAGGCCTGCGTCGGCAGGCTGGGGGGAGGACCGCTCCCCTGGCAGCTGGCGGTCCGCGGACTCCAGCTGAACAGCGGTGCGGCCTCCCGGGCGGTCAGCGGCATCACCGTGGCGGTGGCGGGCGCGGTGGCGCTGCAGATGCTGTTCGCGGCGGTGAGCGACGACTTCGACCGGATGACGGGGCAGGACCCCACGCGGGCCCAGTTCACGACGTCCTCCGAGAAAGTGACCGGTGACGCGGCCACACGCACCATCAAGGAGTTCCGGGCGACCAGGGGCGTGCGGGCCGTCATCGGCACGGTCGAGGTCTACGTGACCCGGCCGGGGAAGTACGAGGGCGACATCAGGCCCACCACCTCACTGACCGTCGGCGACTGCGCGACCCTGCGCGAGATCGCCCGGATCGGCTCCTGCGAGGAGGGTGACGCCTTCGTCGTCCACCCCAGGAACGACAAGGAGATGGCCGCCTGGATGGACCGGACGGCCCGCAAGGGCAAGGAGGTCGACATCAGCACGTCCGCCGAGCCGGGCGGCGTGAAGTCGATGCGGTGGACCCTGCCCGCCGACGCCCGGACCGTCGTCGCCCGCCCGGACCCGATGGGCGAGGACCGCTGGGGCATCATGGCGACGGCCGGAGCGGTCGACCCCGGCACGCTGCCCGGCGCGACGGTCAAGGCACAGATCAAGGTCGACGAGAGCGTCCCGGACGTCTCCGAGTACGTACGGAACACGGCGGCCCGGATCGACCCCGGCATGCGCGTCTCGTCCCTGCGTTCGGTGGAGCGCGACCGCCGGTACGCGAGCGTGCAGACCGGCCTCCGGGTCGGCGCGACCTTGACCCTGCTGCTGATCGCCGCCTCGATGCTGGTCTCCCAGCTGGAGCAGATGCGGGAGCGCCGGCGCCTTCTGTCGGTCCTGGTCGCCTTCGGCACCCGGCGGGCCACCCTCGGCTGGTCGGTGCTCTGGCAGACGGCAGTGCCGGTGCTCATCGGCCTGGTCGTGGCCGTCGCCGGTGGGCTCGGACTGGGTGCGGTGATGGTCGGGCTGGTCGCCAAGAAGGTGACCGACTGGTGGTTGTTCCTGCCGATGGTGGGGGCGGGTGCCGCACTGATCCTGCTGGTCACCCTGGTCTCACTGCCGCTGTTGTGGCGGCTCATGCGGCCGGACGGCCTGCGAACGGAGTGACGGGCACGCGGGCGCGGTCCCTGGGCAGGGAGGGACCGCGCCTCACCTCACGCGTGTGGCACACCGGCCGGCACCCGCACCGGAAGCGTGACCATGGCCTCCCGGAGAGCGGCGGCGAACTCCTCGAACTCCTCCTGCCTCGCCGAGCCCGTCCGTACGGCCAGCGCCACCCGCCGTGAGGGCGCGGGGTCGCAGAAGTAGCCGGTCGACAGCGCCTCGTTGCGTCCGGTCTCCACGGTCACCGCGGTCCGCGGCAGCAGGGTCACCCCCAGCCCGCCCGCGACGAGCTGGACCAGGGTGGAGAGCCCGGCCGCCGTCGTCGTCACCGGGGCCCCCCAGGTGCGGCCCGCCTCACGGCAGATGTCCAGGGCCTGGTCCCTCAGACAGTGCCCCTCGTCGAGCAGCAGGAGCGGCAGGTCGCGCAGCGTCTCGCGCGGCAGACCGACGCTTCCGGCGAGGCGGTGCGCCTTCTCCATGACCAGGACGAAGTCCTCGTCGAACAAGGGAAGTTCCGTCACACCCGGCACCCCGAGCGGCACGGCGAGCAGCAGGAGGTCCAGCCGTCCGGCGCCCAGCCCGTCCAGCAGCGAGGAGGTCTGCTCCTCGTGGACCTGGAGTTCCAGCTCGGGGTAGCGCTCGTGCACCAGCCTGAGCACGGTGGGCAGCAGGTACGGCGCGACCGTCGGGATCACGCCGAGCCGGAGTATCCCGGTGAACGGCGCCCGCACCGCCTCGGCCTCCTCCATCAGCTCACCCAGGGCCTCCAGCACCGCCCGGCTCCGCACCGCGAGCCTCTCCCCGGCGGGCGAGAGCAGCACCTTACGGGTCGTACGCTCGATGAGCTGGACACCGAGTGCCACCTCCAGGGCGGACACCGCTCCGGAGAGTGCCGGCTGACTCATCCCGATTGCTGCCGCGGCATCCCGGAAGTGCAGGTGCTCCGCCACGGCCGCGAAGGCGCGCAGCTGCGAGAGGCTGGGCTGCTTGACCCTGTTGGCCTGATTTGCATACGCCACTGATAGGCACCTCCGATCATCCGGACCGAGTGTAGCTATTTCCGTGATCAATCCACTCTGTGCCAAGGTGGGGCAGTCCAACCCCCAGGAACGCCCCCAAAAAGGGTTTTCCTATGCAACAAGGAGTGCGCGTGCTCACTGTCGGTGACAAGTTCCCCGAGTTCGACCTGACCGCTTGTGTATCCCTCGAGAGCGGCAAGGAGTTCGAGCAGATCAACCACAAGACCTACGAGGGTCAGTGGAAGATCGTCTTCGCGTGGCCGAAGGACTTCACCTTCGTGTGCCCCACCGAGATCGCCGCCTTCGGCAAGCTGAACGACGAGTTCGCCGACCGTGACGCCCAGATCCTCGGCTTCTCCGGTGACTCCGAGTTCGTGCACCACGCCTGGCGCAAGGACCACCCGGACCTGACCGACCTGCCCTTCCCGATGATGGCCGACTCGAAGCACGAGCTCATGCGTGACCTCGGCATCGAGGGCGAGGACGGCTTCGCCCAGCGCGCCGTCTTCATCGTCGACCAGAACAACGAGATCCAGTTCACGATGGTGACCGCCGGTTCCGTGGGCCGTAACCCCAAGGAGGTCCTGCGGGTCCTCGACGCCCTGCAGACCGACGAGCTCTGCCCCTGCAACTGGACCAAGGGCGAGAACACCCTGGACCCGGTCGCCCTCCTCTCCGGCGAGTGAGCTGATACAGACATGGCACTCGACGAACTGAAGTCCGCCATACCGGACTTCGCCAAGGACCTGAAACTGAACCTCGGTTCGGTCATCGGCAACAGCGACCTCCCGCAGCAGCAGCTGTGGGGCACCGTCCTGGCCTGCGCGATCGCCTCGCGTTCGCCGAAGGTGCTGCGCGAGCTGGAGCCGGAGGCGAAGGCCAACCTCTCCGCCGAGGCGTACACCGCGGCGAAGTCCGCCGCCGCGATCATGGCGATGAACAACGTCTTCTACCGCACCCGGCACCTGCTGTCGGACCCCGAGTACGGCAACCTCCGTGCCGGTCTGCGGATGAACGTCATCGGCAACCCGGGCGTGGAGAAGGTCGACTTCGAGCTGTGGTCGCTCGCCGTGTCCGCGATCAACGGCTGCGGTCAGTGCCTGGACTCGCACGAGCAGGTCCTGCGCAAGGCCGGTGTCGACCGTGAGACCATTCAGGAGGCCGTGAAGGTCGCCTCGGTGATCCAGGCGGTCGGCGTGACCCTCGACGCCGAGGCCGTGCTCGCCGAGTAGTACCCCCTGTGCGAGAAGGGCCCCGTGGACGACCGACCGTCCACGGGGCCCTTCTCATGCGCCTAGGAACTGTCGTTTGGATCATGCTGGGCTCGCGTGCCCCGGCACCTCGCCTTACGATGCACGGCACCAGACCCCGCTCCCCGATCCAGCCTGATCCAAACGACAGACCCTCGTCCAGCCCAGAAGACAACACCGTCGTGCCTGGCCCCCGAGAGGCGCAGGTCAAGCCCTGCCGAACAGTGCAACGGGAGCACCTGATAGATCAACGATCGGCGAAGAGAGTCGATCAGGGTCAGGGAGCCCGCACTGTTCGTCCCGCACGGTGTGGTCCAAGCTGACCGCCGCCCTGATCCCGCCGGTCCTGACGCGTCCCACGGCCTCCTCGCTCAACGGGCCGGACGCAGGGTGGGCTCCGCACCTCAGCGAGAGAAGGGCTGTCCCGGTCAACCGAAGACCCTGTCGTCAGGACTCCCTGGGCGGTTCGTCCGCGGCTTTCGGCTGTTCGCCCGGTTCCTCCGGCTCATCGGCCGGTGTGGTGACCGGCGGCGGCGCCGGCGCGGCCGGGACCGCCGTGGCTCCGTGCGGACCGGGGCCGTGGAACCGGGAGACGTCCCGACCGTACGAACGCAGGTAGCCGACCGCCGTGTTGGTCACCGCGACCAGCGGGACCGCGACGACGGCCCCGCCGATGCCCGCGATCATGCCGCCCGCCGCGACCGACAGGACGACGGCCAGCGGATGGACGCGCACCGCCCGGCCGAGGATGAAGGGCTGCAGGATGTGGCCCTCGATCTGCTGCACGGCGAGGACCACGATCAGCACCATCAGCGCGGTGAACACGCCCTGGGTGACGAGCGCGACGACCACGGCGAGGGCACCGGAGACCACGGCGCCGACCAGCGGGATGAAGGCGAAGAGGAAGATGAAGACGGCGAGCGGGACCGCCATCGGCACGTCGAGGAAGTAGATCCCGAGCCCGATGAAGATCGCGTCGATCAGGGCGACGATCACCGTGCCGCGCACATAGGCGGTCAGCGTCCGCCAGGCGCGCGGTCCGGCTCCCGCGACGCCCGGCCGTGCCTGCGCGGGCACCAGCTTGAGCACCCACTGCCAGATGCGCTTCCCGTCGTAGAGCAGGAAGAGCGTCGAGAACATCGCCAGCAGCAGCCCGGTGAGGACCTCCACCATGACCGTGACGCCCTGGAGCCCGGCCGAGGTGATCTCCTCGGTGTTGGTGCCGATGGTGTCGCTGAGGTTCTTGGCGATGTCGTTGATCTGCGACTCGGTGACGTGGAACGGGCTGTCCAGAAGCCAGCGCTTCAGCTCGTCGATGCCGTCGCGCACCCGGTCGGACAGGTCGTCGAGGTTGTCCATCACCTGCCACACCACGAACCAGCCGACCAGCCCCATCACGACGAAGCCGAGCACGGCGGTCACAGCGGTGGCCAGCCCGCGCGGCAGACCGAAACGCCTCAGCCGTACGACGGTCGGCTGGAGCAGCGCGGTCACCAACAGGGCGGCGACGAACGCCAGGACGACCAGCTGGATGGCGCTGATGACGCGCATCAGCACCCAGAGCGTGCCCGCGAGGATCAGCAGCCGCCAGCCGGCCTCGGCGGCGACGCGCATCCCCCAGGGGATGGCGGCCACCGGCTCGGGCTTCGCGGCGACGGCGGGGGCGTACGCGGGCGGGCTCGGCACCTGCTCGACGGCGGCTGTGGAGAGCGTGGACGACGATCCGCTCATGGCGGCCTCCTCGGCACGGCGCTCCTCCGCGGCGCGGCGTTCTTCCAGGCGCGCCCCTATCTCGGTGAGTTCGGCGCCCAGCCGACCGAGCCATCCCGGAAGTTTCGACATGGAATTTCCCTTTCCCCCGTTCACCTCCAGCACGCCCCCGGAGCCGTCCGGATCGACCGTACACGCGAGATGCCCCGCACCGTGGGCCGGTGCGGGGCATCTCGAAGTCGTGCGTCGGAACCCTCGTGGGTTCTAGTACCAGTTGTTGGCCTGCCAGAACGACCAGGCTCCGCACGGGCTGCCGTAGGACGCGTCCATATAGCTGAGGCCCCACTTGATCTGGGTGGCGGGATTGGTCTGCCAGTCAGCACCGGCCGAGGACATCTTGGAGCCGGGCAGCGCCTGCACGAGACCGTACGCCCCGGAGGACGCGTTGGTCGCCCGGTAGTTCCAGGTCGACTCGTGGTTCACGATGTTGCTGAAGCACTGGAACTGGTCGGCTGGAACCATCTGCCGCGCCATCGCCTGCACTTCGGCCACCGTGTAGGAACCCTGCGCCGAGAACGAGGAGGCGTCGCGGACGGACGAACGGCTCGCGCGCTCGGCCTCCTTCTTCTCCTTGGCCTCGCGCTCCGCCTCCAGCTTGTCCTCGGCCGCCTGCTTCTTCGACTTGGCGTCCTTGGCGGCCTGGATGCGGGCCGTCTCCTCGGCGGACTTCCGCGCCGCCGCGTCCGCCGCCGACGCCTGCGCGTCGGCCTGCTGCGTCAGCGAAGCGGTCTGCACCTGGGCCTGCTGGCCCGCGGGGATGTCTGCGAGCAGCGTGGTGTCGGCTGCGGCCGCCTCGAAGTTGTTGTCGTCGACAGCGGGAGTGCTGCCCGACGCAACGCCTACGACGGCGCCAACGGTGGTTACGGCGGTGGCGGATGCCACGGCGAACCCCCGGACCGAGATCCGGCTCACACGGTGTCCTTCCAGCATCGCCCGCTTAGGTGACCTCGCGAGCGCAATCGTGCCCTTGACACTGGCCTCCCTACTGCATGGGTCACGGGAGGCACGGGCCCGGTGGGCGACTTCCCGGGGGAAGCGCCGCGTGGTGCTCGCGGGCGGCATACGGCGGCTTTTGTTGAGTTGTGTGGTGCGTGGCGCCTCTGGAGGTGCCCAAGTGCCGTATGCGGGGCCTGACGGAAGCAAGACTCTGCCGGACGGACACGGGGCGTTGCAATTCTGTGTCGCGTGTTAAAGGTCACACCTCGTTTGGAGCATGACTTTTTCGGAAATGACGGCGCAGCACAATGCCGCCCGGCTAGGATCCTTGGCTCGCCGGGCGGCATCTATGGGGCGTTCAGGGTCAGATGCGCCCTTCCTCCAGCATTTCGGTCACCAGTGCGGCGATCTGCGAGCGCTCGGATCGGGTGAGCGTGACGTGAGCGAAGAGCGGGTGCCCCTTCAGCTTCTCGACCACGGCGACGACTCCGTCGTAGCGGCCGACCCTGAGGTTGTCCCGCTGCGCCACGTCGTGGGTGAGCACCACCCGCGAGTTCGCCCCGATCCGGGACAGCACGGTCAGCAGGACGTTCCGCTCCAAGGACTGCGCCTCGTCCACGATCACGAACGCGTCGTGGAGCGAGCGGCCCCGGATGTGGGTGAGCGGCAGGATCTCCAGCATCCCGCGCCCCAGCACCTCTTCGATGACCTCGCGTCCGGCGACCGCCGACAGCGTGTCGAAGACGGCCTGCGCCCAGGGGCTCATCTTCTCGGACTCGCTGCCGGGGAGATAGCCGAGCTCCTGACCGCCGACCGCGTACAGCGGCCGGAAGACCATCACCTTCTTGTGCTGCCGGCGCTCCAGCACGGCTTCCAGGCCCGCGCAGAGTGCGAGGGCGGACTTGCCGGTACCGGCCCTGCCGCCCATCGACACGATGCCGACGTCCGGGTCGAGGAGCAGATCGAGCGCGATCCGCTGCTCGGCGCTGCGGCCGTGGATCCCGAAGACCTCACGATCGCCGCGTACGAGACGGACGTTGCCCTCGGCCGTGACCCTGCCGAGCGCCTTGCCGCGCTCGGACTGGAGGACCAGCCCGGTGTGCACGGGGTACTCGGCGGCCTCGGGGATGAACAGGGTCTCCTCCGCGAAGAGGAGGTCGACCTGTTCGGCGGCGACGGCCAGCTCCGACATTCCGGTCCAGCCGGAGTCGGTGATGGCCAGTTCGGCGCGGTACTCCTCGGCGAGGAGACCGACCGAGGACGCCTTGATCCGGAGCGGCAGGTCCTTGGACACGACGGTGACGTCGTATCCCTCGGCCTGCAGGTTGCGTGCGACCGCGAGGATCCGTGAGTCGTTGTCCCCCAACCGGTATCCGGCGGGCAGTACGCCGGGATCGGAATGGTTGAGTTCGACACGGAGCGACCCGCCCAGATCCCCGAGCGGGATCGGGGCGTCCAGGCGGCCGTACCGGACACGGAAGTCGTCCAGGAGGCGCAGGGCCTGCCGGGCGAAGTATCCGAGCTCGGGGTGGTGCCTTTTGGCCTCCAGCTCCGTGACCACGACGATCGGCAGCACGACTTCGTGCTCTTCGAACCGGGCCATGGCGCTGGGGTCGGCCAGCAGGACGCTGGTGTCGAGAACGTAGGTGCGCCTGTCGGGCATGCGGCGCTTGATGCTGGTCACCACGGAAGGACGTACCCCCTCGGACGAGGTCGGGGAGTGCGACGGATGTCGCGGAACTTCCCAAAGGGAGAGGACGGACCGGGTTCGGGCCCCGTGCGCGGGCCGAACTCCGGCCCTCCGCGTCGGCCGCACGTCGTGCGGTCCTTCGTGTGCAAAGGGCCTCCCGGGCGAGCGGCCTGGGTGCCGCTCACTTGGATGCGACGTCCGCCTGGTTGGTGACCGGACATCGACCTGAGAGGGGTATTCCCTCGAACACGCGAAGCCATGCCCCCGCCTGCGACAAGGTGCGCCGGACCGGGTTCTGTGCCTTCCCCGCTCCCGCCGGGCGGGTCGCGTCCCTCAGGACCCGTAGCGCCGGTGCCGTGCCGCGTAGTCGCGCAGGGCGCGCAGGAAGTCGACCTTGCGGAAGGCCGGCCAGAAAACCTCGCAGAAGTAGTACTCCGAATGGGCGCTCTGCCAGAGCATGAAGCCGGACAGCCGCTGCTCCCCGCTGGTGCGGATCACCAGGTCCGGGTCGGGCTGTCCGCGGGTGTAGAGGTGTTCGGAGATGAGGTCCGTGGAGACGACCTCGGCGAGTTCCTCAAAGGTCGTGCCCTTGGCGGAGTGCTCCAGGAGCAGCGAGCGCACGGCGTCCGCGATCTCCTGGCGTCCGCCGTAACCGACGGCGACGTTGACGATTATTCCCCCGACGCCCGCCGTGGCCTCCTCCGCCTCCTTGAGGACGGTCTG
Organism: Streptomyces sp. NPDC057428; assembly: GCF_042803195.1. Taxonomy (NCBI): domain Bacteria; kingdom Bacillati; phylum Actinomycetota; class Actinomycetes; order Kitasatosporales; family Streptomycetaceae; genus Streptomyces; species Streptomyces sp. NPDC057428. The sequence goes on along the minus strand of NZ_JBHVCT010000071.1, from coordinate 15,537 downwards.
GGTCCTCGCGGGCAGCAGGTCGAGTGTGCCGACGTGGTGCAGCCGCCAGCGGCCGTCCGCGGCCAGGTTCCGCACGGTGTTCTCGATGATGCCGAGCAGAGGGGTGAGCTCCGCCTCGGGCCGGTCGAAGTTGTCCGTGGAGAGCAGCCACAACGTGACGACCTCGACGTCGGTCTCGCTGCACCAGCCGAGGAGCTCGGAGATCTTGTCCGCTCCGGCCTGGTGTCCTTGCACGGCCGAGCCGCCGGACGCCTTCGCCCACCGCCGGTTGCCGTCGAGGATGACGCCGATGTGCTTGGGCACCTGGTCGTGGTCCAGGCGGCCTTCCACCCGGCGTGCGTAGAGCCCGTACACCAGGTCGCGCAAGTTCACTGAGTTCACCCTCTCGGTTCCGTACGGGCGCGTGGCCCGCCCTCCCCCTCGCCGGGGGTCCGGGGCCGCCCCCCGGGAGACCGCCGTGCTGTCCGCACAGCGCGCTTCCGCGCCGCGGATCGGCGGTTCCGAAGCGGCCACATTACTGCGGACGGGTCACGGGGGCCCAACCCGGTCTGTCACAACTCCGTGATAAGGAGTGAAACGTGATTGATTCCCTCTCCTACCTCGCCGCCACCTCACGCTACGACTCGATGCAGTACCGCCGCACGGGTCGCAGCGGGCTCAAGCTCCCCGCCGTCTCCCTCGGCCTCTGGCACAACTTCGGCGACGACCGCGCCCTCGCCACGCAGCGGGCGATCCTGCGCCGCGCCTTCGACCTGGGCGTGACGCACTTCGACCTGGCCAACAACTACGGCCCGCCGCCCGGCTCGGCCGAGCTGAACTTCGGCAAGCTCTTCCGCCAGGACTTCGCCCCGTACAGGGACGAGCTCGTCATCTCCACCAAGGCCGGGTACGAGATGCACCCCGGCCCCTACGGGGAGTGGGGATCCCGTAAGTACCTGCTGTCCTCGCTCGACGCCTCGCTCGGGCGCATGGGCCTCGACTACGTGGACATCTTCTATTCGCACCGCTTCGACCCCCACACCCCGCTCGAGGAGACGATGGGGGCGCTCGCCTCCGCCGTGCACCGGGGCAAGGCGCTGTACGTGGGCGTGTCCTCCTACAACGCGGCGCAGACCGCCGAGGCGGCCCGCATCCTCCGTGAGATGGGCGTGCCCGCCCTCATCCACCAGCCGTCCTACTCCATGATCAACCGCTGGGTGGAGGCGGACGGGCTCCTCGACACACTGGAGGCGGCCGGCATGGGCTGCATCTCCTTCGCGCCGCTCGCCCAGGGCCTGCTCACCGACAAGTACCTGTCGGGCATCCCCGAGGGCTCGCGCGCCAGCCAGGGCAAGTCGCTGGATCCCGGACTGCTGTCCGAGGAGATGGTGCGGCGGCTGCGCGGGCTGAACGAGATCGCGCGGAGCCGTGGGCAGTCCCTGGCCCAGATGGCCCTGAACTGGGTACTGCGTGACAGCCGGATGACGTCGGCCCTGATCGGGGCTTCGAGCGTGGGGCAGCTGGAGCAGAACGTGGCCGCACTCGCCGCGCCGGCGCTGACCGCTGCCGAGACCGAGGAGATCGACACCTTCGCGGTGGACACGGCGAGCACCAACATCTGGGCCAACCGGGGCTGAGCCGACCGCTCCTGGCCCGCCTCCCGTGCACCCGGCCCGGGAGGCCGCACCGGTTGCGCACGGGACCCGCACAAGGGGCCCGCAGCCCAGGGCACAAAAAAACGGGCCGGTCCGTGGGGGGGGATACGGACCGGCCCGAGGGGGGGTTTCCACCATAACCCTTCGTAAGTGATGCTGCGTGCCACGCCGCTCGACAATTACTCTCCGGATTCGCCGGACTGCGCTGCGGGCACCGTTTCCGGCCGCCTCACCGGCTCCGTCCGCCTGCGCCGACAGGAACGGTGGCTCAGCCCCGCCGTGGAGGCCGGGGACCGCCGGGAGCAGCGCCGCCGCGCGAGCCGGTGAGATTTCGGGTGCTCAGCGCCGTACGAAGCGGACGGACAGGCTGTCCCCGCCGTTGACGACGAAGTCGCCGTCCTCGCACCGGATGACGGCCTCGTGCACCTCGCCGTACCCGTCGCGCCGCTCCTGGGTGCCGACGACGGTCCACGCCCCGCCGTACGGGGGCGCCGGCAGTTGGCTCGGTGGCGCGAACTGCCACTGGCCGGCGGGTACGCACCAGTCGGGGAGGCCTGGCCAGGCGCCCGAGGTGATCTTCAGCGTGCGGTCGGACGCGCAGGTCAGGAGCACCGACTGCCCGCCGTCCAGGACGAACTCGACGGCCTCCGGCTCCCCGGCGCGGCCCTCGGGCCGGTAGAACAGGCCGTGCACCGCGGTGATCCTTGCTCCCGTGAGCCAGTCGGGCTTCCCGTGACGCGCCCGTCCCGGCGGCGGGCTCAGCTCCTCGCCCGGCATTTCCCTTCCCACCGACATGACCCGCTCCTTCGTTGTGCACTCAACCACCAGGGTCGCACTACTCATGGGTAGGACGGTGGGGCAGGGGGCGCCCGTTGCTTCCGAGGACGGTGAAGTCACCCTCGGGGAAGCCCTGTCGACGGGCGCTCCGGCTTGAGTGCCTCGATCAGGAAGCGGGCGCTGTGCGCGACGAACGGCCCATCGGACTCGATCAGCCGGTGCAGGGAACGGAGTTGTGGGAGGTAGGCGTCGACGGTGAATCCCGGCACCATCCAGATGACCTTGCGGAGAAAGTGAACGACGGCACCGATGTCGCGGAACTCGACGCGCAGCCGCTCGGCTCGCAGGTCGGTCACCTCCAGCCCCGCGGCCTCGGCGGCCTTCCGCGCGTCCTGCGGGTCCCGGGCTCCGCGCTCCTCGGCGGTCAGCGGTCCGAGGAAGTACTCGACGAGTTCGAACACGCTTTCCCGGCCGACCTGCTGGGAGAAGTACGTGCCTCCCGGCGCCAGCACCCGGGCGATCTCCTCCCACCACGTGGTCACCGGATGCCTGCTGACGACCAGGTCGAAGGCGTCGTCGCCGAAGGGCAGCGGCGGCTCGTCGGCGTCCGCGACGACGACGGCGCCGCGCGGGTGGAGCAGTGCGGTGGCGCGTGCGACGTTGGGGGGCCAGGACTCGGTGGCCACCGTCAGGGGCGGCAGCACGGGCGCGGAGGCGAGCACCTCGCCTCCGCCGGTCTGGATGTCGAGCGCCGCGCGGGCGGCGCCCATCCGGTCCGCCATGGCGCGCGCGTAGCCCCACGAGGGGCGCTCCTCGGTGGCGCGCCCGTCGAACCACGAGAAGTCCCAGCCGTCCACGGAGGCGGCGGTGGCCTCGGCGACAAGGGCGTCGAAGCGGGCGTCGGAGGCGGAGGCGGCTGAGGTCTCGGCTGATCCGGTCATACCCGCGATGCTGTCAGCCGTCCGCCTCTCCGTGCGAGTCGATTCCGACGGCATCCGTACGTCCGTACGCCCGGTGACCATCAGGCGGCCAGGCCTCCGAACAGCAGCCCGAGCAGCGCGCCGGCGATCATGAACGGGCCGAAGGGGATGCCCGTCCTGCGGCCGGCCCGTCGCACCAGCATCAGCCCGGCCCCGTAGAGGGCGCCGAAGAGGAACCCCGCGAAACCTCCGACGCACACGACTGCCCAGCCGTACCAGCCGAGCCCCACGCCCAGCGCGAGGGCGAGCTTCACATCGCCGAAACCCATGCCGTTCGGGTTGATCAGGAAGAGCACGAAGTAGAAACCGCCGAGAGCCGCTCCGCCCAGCAGGGCCGAGGTCCAGGAGCCGCCGTGCTCGGGGAGCAGGACGGCACCCCCCAGGAGGAGCGCCGCGGCGCCGGCCAGGGGCAGCGTCAGCGGGTCGGGCAGCCGGTGGACCCGTCGGTCGATGACGGCCAGCAGCACCGCTACGGGCGCGAGCAGCAGCCACACGACGGCCTCGGGCCGGGTCCCGGTCGCGGCGGCGAGGGCCGTACAGGCCAGCACCGTGACGACGGGGGCGACGACGCCGGGGGCGTAACGCCGCGCCACGGCCGGTGCGGGGTCCGCCGCGGCCGCGCCCCCGCGGACCGAAGGGACGGCAACGGCACAGGCCGCGCACCTGGCCGTACCCAGCCAGCCGCGAACGGGGCCGGTGAGCGCGTGCCCGGCAGGGCACGCGTCACGCCAGGGCTCCTCGGGCTCGACCGAGAAGCGGTACGCGGCACGCGGGAGCAGCAGTCCGGCGGCGGCGCCCCAGAGCGCGGCGACCGCAATCAGTGTGGCGTCCACACGGTCGACCCTAATCCGGCCCGCACGGCCGGGTCTTGGGCCCTGGGACCCACTGCGCGGCGTTCCGGACCCATCCGGTGCGCCCGGGGGCTACGGTCGGTGCCCATGGGGAAATGGCGCAACGGCGGCGGGACACTGACGGTCGGCTCGGACACCCGGGCACGGGAGGTTCCGCTGCGGATAGCGGCCTCGTACCGGGCACGGGCGCGGGGGCTGCTCGGTGCCGACGGTGTCGAAGGGGCACTGCTGATCACCCCGTGCGGGAGTGTGCACACCTTCCGGATGCGGTTCGCCATCGACGTGGCCTACCTGGACCGGAAGTTCAACGTGCTCGCGGTACGCACGATGAAGCCCGGCCGGCTCGGGCTGCCCCGGCTGCGCGCCCGGCACGTGGTGGAGTCCGAGGCGGGTGCGATGGAGGGCTGGGGCCTGCGGCCGGGAACCCGCGTGCGGGTCTCCGCAGCCGCTACGGAAGTTTCGCCGCCTGCGCCGTGACCAGCGCGGCCGGGACCTCCGGTGCCGTGTCCGTCAGGAAATCGGCCGCGTAGAACGTGACCACGGTCGATCCGGTCCGCACCAGGTGGAAGACGAGCGGGATCCTGGCACCCTCCAGGCTGCCCGTCACCTCGTAGGCGAAGGACTCCTGGCCCGCATTCGGCGCGGGCAGTGCCCTGACTCCGGTGTAGGTGGACGGCCCGTCCTCGCCCGTCGTACGGAATCCGTCCGCGCAGGCCCGGACGGCGTCCCGGACCGAGCGCAGCAGTTCCTCGGCTCCGCCCTTCGGGTGCGAGGTGAGGATCTCGGTGACGACGGTCCGGTCGTCCTTCCCCTCCTGGCTCGTGTCCATCGCCGTACGGAAGACGGTGGCGGCCGGGGCGGGTTCGGGCGAGCCGTTGATGATCGCCGTGATCGGCACGCAGGCGGCGTCGTCGGGCTTCTCGGTGCCGCGTTTCCCGGCGCCCTGGAGCGGGGCGATCTCGTAGCCCGGCAGCTCGCCCGTGGTGAGGGCCACCCTCGCGAGCTCGGCCTCGGTGAGGGTCCGGCCGTCGCTGGTGGGCACGGGTTCGGGGTCAGCTTCCGGGGTCGCGGCGGCGGTGGGTGACGCCGAGGCGGTGGCCTTCCCGCCGGGCCCCTTGTCACCGGGCCCCTTCTCACCGCCGTCGTCCGGACCGCAGCCGGTGGCCAGGCAGAGGACGAGCGCGCCCGCCGCCACGACCGTGGTTCGCACCCTCATCGCTCACCGCTCCCGACCCGCCGTGCACCGGATCAGCACGCTAACAACCCGGGCGGGGCGGGCGCGTGGGCCCGGGGGCCCATCCTCAGGGCGGCCCGGACCCCAGCAGCGTCCACGCGCCGTAGGCGGCCGAGCCGACGGCGAGCGCGGCCAGGACCGCTCCCGTGCGTGCCGTCGCGCGCAGCCGGGCCAGTGCCACGGCGGGGGGCAGGAGCAGCGGGAAGGCGGGCATCATCAGGCGCGGGCGGGAGCCGAAGTAGCCGGAGCCGATGAGCGAGACGACGACGACCGCGATGCCGTACACCAGCACGGGCAGCGGTTGCCGCTGCCGTACGCACAGGTACACCAGCCACCCCAGCAGTCCCAGCGCGGCGCACAGCCCGAGGGCGGCGGGAAGCGGCAGCCCGGCTATGAAGCCGGCCAGCGCCCGGCCGCCGTCGATGCTGTTGCCCCACTGCGCCTGCACATCGAAGTACGCGAAGGGGCTGCCCTCCCGTACGGCGACGAACACGACGTAGGCCAGCCAGCCGAGCGGTGCGAGGCAGACCCCCAGCAGCATGCGCGCGTCGCGACGCAGGAGGCCCTCGCGGCCGCCCGCCCGGTACTCCTTCACGAGGCCGGCGGCCCCCGTCACGGCGAGCGCGGCGAGGAGCGCCGCGGCGGAGGGCCGGGTCAGCCCCGCGAGCACGCACAGGGCGCCCGCGGCGATCCAGCGGCCTCGGAGCACGGCGTACAGGGACCAGGCGGCGAGCGCGGTGAACAGGGTCTCCGTGTACGCCATCGACTGCACGAAGGCCGTCGGGTACGCGCCCCACAGCGCGGCCAGCACCACCCCGGCGCGCCGCCCGTACAGCCGGGCGCCGACTGCGTAGATCCCCCAGGCGGCGACGAGCCCGGCCGTCCAGGCCACGGCGATCCCCGCGCCCTGGAGGGTGAGCGGGGTCACGGCGGCGAGCGCTCGCTCCAGGGCGGGCAGGAGCGGGAAGAAGGCCAGGTCAGGGTGGACTCCACCGTCGGGGAGAGTGACCGTGTAGCCGTAGCCGTTCTCCGCGATCCGCTGGTACCAGACGGAATCCCACCGGCCGCCGAGCAGATGCAGGGCGTCCTTCCCGGCGGCCGACGCCGACACCCAGAAGACGAGGAGCCCGACGGCCCGGACCGCCGCGTAGGCGCCCAGCGCGGGGGCGGCCGCCGTGAGAAGGGCCGCGGCGCGGTGCCGGGCTGCACGGGTGTCGGGCGCCACCGGGCGGGGGCGCGTCTGCTGATCGGGCATGCGGCCGATTATGGGCCCGACGCCGCGGAGGTCACCGAACCGGGCCGGGCGGGAGCGCTCCTCCGCCGGCAGCATTCCATCAGCCCCTGCCGGCGGAGACGGGACTCCTCGTCGGTCAGGGGCAGCAGCTCGGCCGTGGGCACGCCCGTCACTTTCCGGTTGCGGCCGGCCCGGCGCCGTGGGGGTGCGCCGGGACGGGCGTCGATCACCTGCTGCGCAGACGGTAGTGACCAGGCGGTCAACCGTCTTGGGCCCAGGGACCCAACTGGGGACCTCAGCCGTCCCGGTCCGCCCGGAGGTCGGACGGCGGCGACGTCAGCGCGTCCGACACGGAGACGTCCCAGGCGAGCGCCAGGTCACCGGCCACGGGGTGATGGGTGCAGAGCACCGGGGCGTCCCAGTTCCGGTCGTCCCCCGGCGCTGTGTCCTCGTCGGCCACGTCGACATCGCCGGCCTCCGCGCCGAGAGCGGCGGCCAGAGCCGACGCCATGGTGGAGGCCGCGGGCCGGTGCACGGTCAGGAAGGTGTAGCCCGCCGTCATGAACCGTCACGTCCTCGCGTCCCGCTCCGCCGCGGCACCCCTCCGAGGATGCCGGTGCCCGGAGCCGGCGGGCTCAGACCCGCACCTCGGTGGTGATCATGTCGGTGTCCGGAAGCGCGCTGGGCGGCTCGTCGCCGTACCACGCGTACTCGATCGCCGAGAGGTATCCCTCGGTGGCCCACAGCAGGATCTCCCCGAACAGCTCACCCGTCGGGTCCACGACCGTCGCGTCCACGGGGACGACACCGGAGGGCACCGGTGACCGAGGAGCGTCGCCCCGTAGGCGGAGGTCGACGCTCGCCGAGTGCTCGCCCCACATCGCCACCACCTGGACGTGGTCCACCTGGGCGCGCAGTTCGGCCGCGCCCGGGAAGTCGTGGGCGAGCACGAGCTCGGCCACCGCCTTCTCGGACGGACTCATGGGACGAGGAGTGATCGCAACAGGCACGAGTGGGGCCTCCGTATAGCCGCCCCCTCCGGGGCGATGGTGTGACACGAGTTCTCCGCAGTGCGAGAACGCCCCTGGAGCGCGTCGCACTGCCGTTTCTATCCGGGGAACTTTCCAGGGATGAACGCTGTGCCGAGCCTGGGGACTCCATTGACGATGGCGCCCCGGATCGTCACAGTCTCCCCCTCGATCACCCGGCTCACCTCGTACCTTCCGGCAGCCGGCAGATCCTTCGCGCCCTTGAGGCTGTTCATGATGGCGCGGAGTGCCTGCTCACGGCCTCCTGCCTTGGCCACAAGGTCTCCGAACCCGTGCTTGGCCGGGTCGATGACGTGCTCGAGGTTGGCCGGCGTGTTCCATGTCGGCCACGCCTCATCGAGGGCCTCGGCCGTCACACCGCAGTCCGTGTTGTGGACCAGCACCGGAGCCGTCCCCGCGAGCACGTAGTACGTGTGGATCCCGGCGACGGTGAGGTCGTGCGTCGTCTGCCTCTGTGTGTAGCGACCGACAGCGGCGACCGTCAGCGTGGTGCCGTCCGGCGTCCGGAGCCAGGCTCCCGGACGGATCTCGCCGGCATCCACCCAGCGCCGCGCGTCCACCGACCAGAACGGATGGGTGTCGGTCGCCGTGGCCACTGCGGGCCCCCCGGGCGTACGGAACACCAGCCGGGTGAAGTGCTTGTCCTCGTGCGTCGTGATCAGCCGCTCGACCTCACGTGCCCCGGACAGCCCCGTCTCCGGGTCCGTCGCGGACACCACGGTCCCGGGCACGACCTTCTCGATCCCGATGCGTCGCCCGTCCGCAAGCAGGACCCGCGTACCCGGAAGGAAACTGTGGGCGGCCGGGCACGTCGACGGCTTGTCGTCCTTCGGGTCCTTCTTCGGCGGGTCCTTCTTCTCGGCGTCCAGCTTCTTCCGCGCGTCCGCGAGCTTCTTCTCGGCGTCCTTGACCTTCTTGCGGTTCTTGACCAGGTTCTTCAACCCGTCGTGCAGATCCCCGCCGTGCTTCTGCAGTGCCTGGATGAGTTTCGCGGCCTTCTTCCACTTCCACGGCGCCCCGTACTTCGCCGCGAGCTTCCCGACCGCACCCCCGACCAAGCTCAGCAGGACGTTGATCAGCGTCTCCGTGCAGGCGCCCATGTCGCCCTTGGTGATGCAGTCCAGGGCGTCGGTGATCCCCAGTTCCTCGGCCAGGATCCTGGCGAGGGGACTCGGGCGTGCCGTCGTCGGACGCCCCAGTACCGTCCCCGGGGGAACCCTGCGCCTCGGGGTCTCCGCCTCCGCCCCCTGCGCAGTCACCACCCCCGCCGATCCGGCACACCTGCGCGCTGATCTTCTCCGACAGCTCGGCGCCGATGCCCGTGGCGACGAGGGCGCCGACGATCGCCACGACGACCACGACGAGGCCGAGGTACTCGATCGCACCCTGACCGCGCTGCCCGCGACACGACCGGCGCAGCCCCACCAGGCGCGCCTGCGTACGCGGAACCGGACGCCGCGACCAGCGGCGCGAACGACGACGTACAACCCCCGGACCAGACATGGCATCGACGCTAACGGCCGTCAGGCGCAACGGTCTTGGGCCCACGGACCCTACCTCGGCGGTCGTACCCGCTCCGGGCCGATGCGAGCGGCGAGGATGTTATTTTCCTTCACGTGTCAAGACACCAGGACGAGACCAGGGCTGCCTATGACGGGGTCGTCGAGCTGTACGCGTCGAAGTTCGCCGATCGGCTGGAGACGCAGCCGTTCGCCCGGAGCATGATCGGTGTCTTTGCCGAGCTCGTGCGTGGCACGGGGAACCTGCGAGCCGCCGACGTCGGGTGCGGGCCCGGCCATCTGACCGCCATGCTGCACGACTTGGGGCTGGAAGCCTTCGGGATCGACCTCTCCCCGGCTATGGTCGACCACGCTCGGCGGGCCCATCCGGCACTGCGGTTCGACGAAGCGCGCATGGAGGCCCTGCCGGTTGAGGACGGCATGCTCGGCGGAGTACTGGCTCACTACTCGATGATCCATACCCCACCGGAGGAACTGCCCGCGCTGCTCGCCGAGCAGGTGCGTGTCCTGACACCGGGAGGCCTGCTCCTGGTGTCCTTCTTCGGGACGGAGGGGCCGGAGCCGGTCCGCTTCGACCACAGGGTGGCACCCGCCTACAGCTGGCCGGCGGAGCGGTTCGTCGAGTTGCTGGCCGGGGCCGATCTCGTCACGGTTGCCCGCTTGCTCCATGATCCAGCGTCCGAGCGGGGCTTCCTCGACACCCATCTACTGGCCCGCCGCGCGTAGAGCGTAGGCCGTGAGCCGGGTCGCAGGCCGAGATCCCGTGCCGGGTCCTTCGGGAGCCACAGCGGGTACGGACCCATGACGAGGCCGAGCAGCCACTCCGGGCCGTAGCAGGAGGCACGGGGCGGCGGTCGGATCTGAGGCAAACGTTCTATACGGAGAGCCATAGTTGGGCCCGTGTTTGGGGCCGGGGGCCCAGGTCGGGCACCCCTTCCCGGTCGTACGCTCACCCCCGTCGGACGACGCAGCAGGTGACGGCGAGAGGGCGGACCGTGAGCGGTGGCAGCGATCGAGGTGACCGGGTTTCGGGCCGTGTGCCGCCGGGCTCCCCGGCTGCTCCGGGTGGCGGGGACGGCTGGTTCTTCCCCCTGAGCCGTGGCTGGGCCGCCGGCGCCCTCGTGTACATCGCCTCCGGGTTCCTGGTGACGCGGGCGCTCGTCGAGACGCTCGCCACCGACGAACGGCTCGAACACTTCGGCTGGCGGCTCGCGCTGCTGCACCTTCCCGGGGTCCTCGTCACGGTGCTGACGGTCCTGGGGAGCGCCCGCGCCCTCCCCGGCCGGCAGCGCGACTCGCGCGTCCCGTACCTGCTCGGCACGCTCGCCGTACCGGTCGCCGGACTCGCCTTCGGCTACGCGGTGACGTGGGACGTGGTGGGCACCGAGGGACTGCTGATGCCGGTGGTCGCGATGGTGACGGGCGCCGCCGTCGGGCTGGCACTGGACCGGATCACGGTCAAGTAAACGCCTGCGGAGCCTCGTTCATGGACGTACTGCCCGGTGGCACGGCCACCTTCCTGCTGCTGTTCGGCCTGTTCCTGGGCGCGTTCGCGGTCCGCTCCGCCATCCGGCTCCTGCGGGTGGTGAGGTTGGTCCGGCGCGGCGAGCGCGTCGAGGGCCGGTGCTCACGACGGCGCGTGATCGACCGGGGCTCGGGCAAGGAGAACCGCTACCGCACGGAGTACGTCTTCGCCTTCCGCGCCGCGGACGGCCGGGAGGTGGAGTTCACCGACCACGCCCCCGGCCCGTTCGGCTTCGAGGTCGGGGCGCCGGTGCGCGTCTCGTACGACCCCGCGGACCCGGCCCGGCTGGCGACGGTGGCGGGGCCGGGATCGTGGGGGCCGATACTGATGCCGACGGTGTTCACGTTGGTGCTGGGGCTGTTCTCGCTGGGGCTGCTGACGGGTTTCGTGGCGATGCGGTTCTGAGCGGGCCGGCGGCTGGGCTGCCGGCCGGGTTCGTGGTGACGCGCTGTCCGGGTCCGCGGTGACTCCTGACGTCCGACCGTCAGAGCTTGTCCCGGTCGCGGGGCGTGGCGAGTGGCTCCAGCGCGCCCGTGGCCCGCAGCGTCGTGTTGACGTCGATCACGGTCCCGGCCGGCGCCGCCCGCGTGCCGCCCCGGGTCAGGTCGATGACCAGCCCGCCGTTCGCGACCGGGGTGTACGCGCCCGGCAGCCCCACCGGGGCGAGGGCGGCCCGCCGCTCGGAGAGGAAGACCGCCCGGCCGCAGCGGGGGTCGGAGTTCTCCAGGCCGAAGTGGTCCGCCACCACCCTGTACAGCGCCTTGTCGTACACCTGCCCGGCATCGATGTCCCACTCCTCACCGAGGATCGCGAGGATCTCGGGGGTGCGCCGGATGACGTCCGCGTCCTCGTCCACGGTGCGCGAGCGGAAGGAGACCGAGACGGAGTGGGTGACGTACGTCGACGAGCCCCCCGCGCGGAAGGCCGACGTCACCTTCGCCGCACCCGGGTTGTGCGCCCACAGGGACGCCCCGTACCCCACCACGTCGAGGTCCGGCCCGGTGTTCTCCCGTACGACGTAGTCGGTCAGCACGGCGACTGAAGGCGTCAGCAGCGGGTCGGCCGGAACGCCGTCCCCCGCCTCGTGCCATCCGTGGAACGTCCCGGCGTCCAGCTCCCCGAGCCTCACCAGCGTGGCGTACCACCGCTCGGCGATCGCCGGCGGGCCCTCTTCGCGGGCGCCCCAGAAACCGTTGACGACGACGTTCAGCACGACGCTCTCCTCGCCCTTCTCCACCGCACCGCCGGCACGCGCCTCGGCCGGTGCCTCACCCCGTCACATCGTCAGGTGTGTTGATGACCTTAACGTTGATGCCCCGCTCCTCGAAGAGCTCCCGCGCCGCCTCGGCGACGTCCGGGTCGGACAGGTGCCACTCGACGGGCTTGCCCCGGGCCGCGTCCACCTGCCGGGTCGCCTGGTCCGCCCAGCGCTGCTGGACCTTCGGGGTGAGCTCCCCGGTCTCGGCGTTGTAGAAGTCCTTGCCCCGGTAGCCGTACTTCGCCTCCAGGTAGGTACCCCGCGCGGCGTCCCAGCCGTCGAAGTCGACGGGCTTCCCCGTGAGCTTGTCGAGCGGGACCTGGTACTCCTTTCCGCGGGCCACCTTGGAGATCTGCTCCTGGTAGCGCGCGCCCATCTCGGTCGGGTAGTTCCAGACGCCGGGCCTGATCTTCGTCCAGGCGCCGGTGCCACCGTCCTTCGAACCGGCCCGGGGGTTCTTGAGATCCTTGTACCAGGCCGGCTTCGGCTGGTTCCTGGCCCGCTCCAGCTCCTTCTTCCGCTTGGCCTCGGCGGCTGCCTTCTTGGCCTCGTCGGCCTGCTTCTGCGCCTCTTCGGCGGCCGCCTTCTTCTCGGGGTCGACCTCGTCGCACCGCTCGGTACGGAACCCGACGCGCACCGAGGTGCGCGCGGCCGCCATGACGCCGGTGCCACTGCCGGGGACCCCGGCCGTGCCGGTGCGCGTGCGCGTACCGGGGTGGCCGTCCGTGCCCGTCCCGCCGTCGCCGCCGTCGCCGCCGTCGCCGTACGGAACGCGCGGGAGGCCGCCCAGTCCGACGGTGCAGCCGGTCAGGCCCGCCTCGTCCGCGGCGTCGTCCGCGTGCTTCTGCGCATCGGCGGCGGCCTTCTCGGCGCCCGCCACATCGCCGGCCTTGGCGGCCTTCCTGGCCTTCGCCGCAGCCTCGGAAGCCTTCTGGGCGACCTCTCCCAGCTTTCCGAGCTTGCCCAGTTTGCCGAGCTTCCCCACCTTGCCGACGAGCTTGGCCTCGCCGTAGCCGGGGATGAAGAGGGAGCCGATGTTCCAGAGGCCGGTGCCGATGGCCTGGCCCTCGTTCCCGTCCTTCCACTGGTCCCGCACCTCGTCGCCGATGAAGACGTCGTCGAGGACCTTCAGGCCGGTGCCGCCACTGGCCTTGGTCCAGTCCCAGGCGGCCCCGAGGTAGTCACCGTCGGACCACTTGTCGCCGGCGCCCTCCGAGTCCTTGGACCAGGTGTCGCCGAGGCTCTTGCCGTAGTCCATGAGGCCGTTCAACGCCTTGACGGGGTGGATGACCGTGTCGAACGTGCCGGTGACATCGCCCCACAGGCCGTTGGCGAAGACGCCGGTGAAGAACCCGCCGGTCTGGTGCCCGGCGCAGGAGAAGAACGCGCCCACGCCCGAGGTACAGCTCTCGCCGCCCTTCTCCTCGTCGCCACCGCCGTCCCCCGGATCGCCGCCGTCCGCGCCGCCCGAGTCGTCCACGTCGTCGCCGCCGTCCCCGACCTGCACGGCCCCGGGGTCACCGCTGGAGCCACCGCTGGGGCCCCCGCTGGAACCACCCGAGGCGACACCCCCGGGGGCGGGACCACCGCTGCCGGTGGTGCCGGTGGTGCCGGTGGTGCCGGTGGTGCCGGTGGTGCCGGTGGTGCCGGTGGTGCCGGTGGTGCCGGTGGTGCCGGTGGTGCCGGTGGTGCCGGTGGTGGTGCTGCCGCCGGTTCCCCCACTGGTGCCCCCACCGCCGGCACCCGCGTCCGTACCACCCGCCCCGGTTCCCTCCGAGGCTGCGCCACCTGCGCCCGTGCCCCCTGCGGCCGTGCCGCCGCTCGCCCCCGTGCCGCCCCGATCGCCGCCCTCGGGGCCGCCATCGGGGCCGCCCTGGGGACCGCCCTCGGGACCGCCCTCGCCGTCCGACTCGGGCCCGTCGCCCGCGACGACCTCGCCTCCGCCGGGCGCAGGGCATGCGCTGCCGGTCAGTTCGCAGACAGCGCTGCGCATCCCCCCGGCCAGCCGGCCGCCGATCCCGGTCGCCAGGAGGCCGCCGATGATGGCGACGACGATCACGATCAGGCCCAGGTACTCCGTCGCCGTCTGGCCCCCGTCCCGGCGCCACCGGATCAACCGCGCGATGCTGAAAGGCCGGTGCGCGACACGCTGCGCGACCGGCACATCGAACCAGCCGCGCGAGCTACGGCGCAGCAGCAGGATCAGGCCGACGACAGGGATCACCAGCTGCGGTACGCCCCGCGCGCCGCCGTCCCCGCCCAGCGTCGCCAGCGCGCCGAGCAGGAACCACGTGTGTACGGCGACGAGCCCGCGCCAGATCCAGATGTCCCCGGAACCTACGTACGCCGACAGCGCGAGCCCCGCCACGCCCGGCAGCGCCGCGTACAGCAGGAGCCCGAGCAGCTCTCCGTCGACGGCGTCGACCGACGCGGCCCGGAGGAGTACGCCGACGCCTCCGACGACCGTGAACACGAACAGCGTCCGGACGAGGAGCAGCACCACCCACAACGGCCGTGGCAGCGGGACCCCTCCCGCCGGAGCCGAGAGCCCGCCGACGCCCCCCGATGCCGCAAATCCCCCTGTACCAGACACTCCGGCCCCCAACCAGGCACTGCAAGGCGAGAGTTCACCCGCCCGGCCCATCGGACCACGGCGGGGTGGCGGGAAGCATGGGCCCCAGGGCCCAAAAGAGCCGGTTGTCCACAGCCTTGTGCGGCCCTCGCGCGGATCATGGATCGTTGGCCCATGAGCCGCACGGACGCCTGGAAGCCGCCGCACGACCAGGAGACACGCGCCCAGCGCCGTGACCGCGAGTTACGGAAGCTGGCCGCCCTGGCGTCCGGCGGCATCCTCCTCGTCTCGGAGGCGGTGGCGGCAGGCTGGCCGCCCCGGCTGCTGAACCGGCGTCTGCACACGGGCGGCTGGCAGCGGGTCCATCAGGGCGCGTGGGCTGCTCCCGGCCGACTGGTGGACTGGCTGACCCGCGCCTGGGTCGCGCAGAAGCTGCAGCCGCACCTGGTCTGCAGTCACCGCACAGCTGCCGCACTCCACCTCGTGGAGCTGCTGGGGCGGCCTTGCCCGGAGGCCCAGTTCACCGACCCGCGCCCCGGCGTGTACCGCCGCCCGGGCGTCCGCGTGCACCGCGCGGCAGTCGGCCCCGCCGACCTGACGGTGCGCCGGGGTCTGTGCACGACCACTCCGGCCCGCACCGTCGGCGACCTCATGAGGTGCCTCCCGCGCGACGAGGCCGTCGTCGCCGCCGACTCGGCGCTCAGCCCCCGCACGGTGCGCGGGGTCCGGCGCCCCCCGCTGCTCGACACGGCCGCCCTGCGGACCGAGCTGGCCACCCGCCGCGCGGGCGCCGCCCGCGCCCGCGCCTGGCTGCCCCTGCTCGATCCCCGGTCCGGCTCCCCCGCCGAGACCGTCGCACGCCTCCGCCTGCACGACGCGGGCCTGCACCCCGTCACCCAGGCC